>JAZGDW010000276.1:0-22886 GCA_036478295.1 Candidatus Krumholzibacteriia bacterium | reverse complement strand
TCGTGCTTGCCGTGACAATCCGAACAGGTGGCGGGGTCTTTCTTGCCATTTCGCCTGCTTGACGCATGAATGCTTGGCTGATATTCTGCCAGTATGTCGTCGTGACACGCCGAACAGTCGACCGGCGGTGGCGTTTCGGCGTGTAACGACTCGGTGACGTCTTCGTGACAGTCGACGCAGGTCAGGTCGCCGTGCACGGAGCCGGCATATGTCGCGCGATCGACGGCTCCCTGACGGGCCGAATCGTCTGATCCGGTAGCGTCTGGTCCACGATGGCAGGGGAGGCACTCCTGTTGCGCCAGCGCCGGCGACGGGTTTGAAATCGCTAACGCGATCATGGCGGCAGCGTACGAAACTGACAGTCTGCCGGGCGTTTTGCAGGCCCTGAACAGGGTCTCTACTCCGTGAAGAGGGGATGTACAAGTGAATAGTTTCACAAAACTTTCCAAAAAAACCCAAACCCTGGTTCCGCTTTCTGGAGCCAATGTAACAGGACGTTGCCCGTTTCGGCAAGCGAAAGGCAAGCCTAAAGTGGTTGATTTTTATCAAGTTCCGCTGAAAGAGGTCGACGTGGGTCCCGGGCTTGCGTAACTTGGGAAAGCAGTGTGTTAAATATTTCACAAAAAAGCCTTGACGTGAACTCGCGGAATGGGGACATTCAGAGAGGATTTTGAGAAACAATTCACAAGCACCGTCATCCAGCATGGTGGTTCAAAAATGAAACGAGAAGGGTCAGGTTGGATCATGGCTTCCGTCGCCTTTTTCTCTGCGTTCGTGCTCCTCTTTGCGGGCTCCCCGGTCAGCGCTGGAGACCAGGACTATATCGCCGACTGTGTGGATTGTCATGACGACCACGACAAATCCGTACGTGGCAGCGCCCACCAGCTTTACGAAACGGGTTCCGGTGTGAAGGTGTTCTGTTCGAGCTGCCATGCCGGCGGTGCACTGCACATGGACGACCCGGACGAAAACAAGCCGGTGAACATCGCGCGGACCGATGTCGTGACGAGTGCGTTGGTGTGCTCGTCGTGTCACGTCAATCCGCACCAGCAGAACATGTTGGAAAGGAACGTCCACGCCGACGCCGATGTCAACTGTAGTGGCTGCCACCGGGTCCACAATAACAAACGCGCAAAACTCCTAAAGGATGATGAGCCCGACCTTTGCCTGTCGTGTCACCCGGCAGTGAAAGCTGATTTCAGCAAGTCTTTTCGCCATCCGGTCGCCGATGGCATCGTGAAATGCAGCGAATGCCACATGGCGCTGGACCAGAGCCACCGGCAGATCGAATACGCGGGTGCAACGGAACTCTGCAACACGTGCCACAACCAGTTCCAGGGACCGTTCCTGTTTGAACACCAGGCGACACTCGATTTCTCTACGGAGGAGGGCGGGTGTTTGAGCTGTCATGCCGCGCATGGCTCCAATGTCGCGCGGATGCTGAACCAGACATATGAATCCCCTAATTTTGCCCTGTGCGCGCAATGTCACGTCGTGCCGAAACACCAGTTCAATTCACGGCACGGCGCGCAGTGGGCGGGCGTGCCGTGCAGCGATTGTCATGTCGACATTCACGGCTCGTATCAAAACGACAAATTCTTGACGCCGGCTCTGGAGCCGCAGGGGTGCTTCACCGTCGGATGCCACGGAGGGTCGGTGAGGATGCGCTGATGAAGACAACGCTGAGTATTCTGCTGGTGGTCGTCGCTGTCGTCGTACTGTGCACGGCGTCGGCGCGGGCTGGAGAGGTCGAGGGTACGATCCGGCTGGGCGGTGTCGTCGTCGACGAGGACGTGGGAGATCTTTCGTCTATGCAGGAGACGTTCAATTTCTACGACGGATTCAATCTGACCGGCATTCTCTTGCGCGGCAGTTTCGACCCGGGGACATACCCCAGGACGTTTTTTACCCTGAACCTCCGCGACCTCAACCGCGACAACCGCAAGGGACAGTTCGAATTCAGAGTGCCCTCCTATTTCAGTTTCAAAACCAGTTACGATCAACACCGCCAGGTGTTCGATCCGCAGCGGCTCGTAAGCTCCGACAGGAAGGATTGGCGTTTTACGACGCGCGTGACGCCGGCGGATTGGTTGTTCCTGTCCGGCTACTACAATTACATGACACGGGAGGGGAACCGTACCAGCTTTCCGGCGGGCGTGCAGAGCGATCTGGGGGTCGGTTACGATTACACGTTGAATACGGGCCGCATCGAGGGTCAGGTCAAGCGCGGTCCGAGATTTGTTACGCTGGCCTACGAGTTTTCCGCTTACAACGACGATCTGTTCAATACGGCGGATCGAGACGGCAAGATCGTTTCAGCACGGGTCTTCTTGCCGGATCTCTTTACGAACAAGCTCACGCACGTGTTCCGTGCCTCCTATGGCAAGACGGAGCTCGCCAATAGTGACGTCGACCACACGCTGAAGACATTCCGCTATTCAGGGATCGTGCGGCCGGTGCAGCGGTTTCGATTCAAGTACGGCTTTCTTGCGCGCCAGATCGATGACGACGCCACCCTCCTGCGGACGGATAATTTTCAACACGATATCGACGCGAAGTACTGGCATCGCTACGGAGCGGTCTGGGGTGGTTACAGCTACGAGTTGAACGATGACGACCGGTCGCTCACCCGCTACAACACGTACCGGGGCGGTGCCAACATAAGATACCCCGACAGGGTTCGCGCGAGCTTACAGTACTCGAACCGCTCGCGGGACGATGACGAGAATGTGACCCTTCTCAAAGACGCGGAAACGGAGAGGATCGCTGCGAAGGTCGAGATCGACTTGATGAAGAAACTCGTTGTCGGCAGCCGGTACGTGATTCGTAACAGGGAGCTGAACGACATCGGCGTGGAGATCGAAGGGGAAAACGTCAGTGGCTACGTCCGATACGACGCTCCTCTGTGGGCCGGGTTGGCGTCGGGTGTCAGTGCTGATTACTCCTACGCGGAAGACAGGTTTGACGACCGCGTCGGGGCGTTCAACACGCGCAGCCAGTTCGTGACGGCACGCGTCGAGACAGCATATCGCGGGCTGCTCGAGGGCGCCGCGGGCGTCACGTACATGGACGTGGAAGGGGACCTGGATATCGAAAAATCGACCCTGTTCTTCGAAGCTGTCTACACGTACAAGAACGATTACCACCTGGAGCTGAAGTACAACATCTATAACTACGACGACTTTATTCTACTGAACCGTTTCTACACCGCGAACGTTGTCTGGTTCAACGTCGCATATGACTTCGGGATCGGAGAATGATCCTGAAGCGGAAGGGGGTTTGACAGCATGTCAGCACTAAGCAAGGGCCTTCTGCTTGTGGCGTTGCTGGGGCTAGTTCTGGCGACGGGGGCGTGTGACCGAGAGATTACGCGGGTCGAACAGGTCGCCACAGCGCAGAATTGTTTCGATTGCCATAGCGACAACAACACGTTTCTTGTGGCCGCCGATCAGCAATGGATGCGCTCCAAGCACGCGAGCGGTGACAACCTGGACCGTAATTCCGGGTCCTGCGTGGTTTGTCACACGAGCGAGGGCTTTGTGGCGAGCGTTACGGGAGGTAGTGTGCCCGGGGTTGTCGACAATCCCACGCCGATCCACTGCTTCACCTGTCACGCGCCGCATACGAACGCGGATTTCAGTCTGAGGGTGACCACGAATGCGACGCTTGAAAACGGGGCGACCTTCGACATGGGTGCCGGGAATCTCTGCGTATCATGCCATCATTCGCGGCGCAATGTGGAAACCTACGTGAGAACGGCCAACGACACGGTCAAGGTCACGAGCTCGCACTGGGGACCGCACGGTAGTGTCCAGGGCGATATGGTGATGGGCTCGAACGGTTATGAATATACGGGCGTCAACTACTTCATCACTGAGCACCGCATGGCGTTATCGCCGGTCACTCAAGAAGCCAACGCCTGCCTCAATTGCCACAAGGACGTGACCAGCAACCTGGTGTTGGGTGGCCACTCTTTCAACATGAAACATATCGAGGCGGCGGATACGACATTTAACACCGCCGCGTGCGAAGGGTGTCACGGCGACATCGGGCCCAATTTCAATTATCAGTTCACGCAAACCAACATCGAAGGCCTCCTGGCCACGTTGGAGGCGCAGCTGCAGGCGGCCAACCTGATCGACGCCGCGGGTCATCCTATCGGGAGCAGTAGCAATCCACGTATCATCGCGTCGTCCGATTCGGCGGGTGCCATGTGGAACTATCTTCTGGCGGAGGAAGACCGCAGCCACGGCATACACAACCCCATGTATATGGATGGTCTCCTGAGGTCATCGATCCAGTTTATGCAGGTTGGGACGCCGGTGTCACCGCAGGAGTACGTCGCGACGCCGGGCGAGTCGCATTCGGGTCAGCGCTGATCCATCGCCCACTCTGCCGGGCGCCGTATCGCGGAAGGGATGATAGGGATCGGGATCGGTGCCCGGCGGGCGATGTTTTTCAAATCCAAACCCCCTTTGGGTGCACGGGCGGTCGCAGCGAGCGGCCGCCCGCTTTCGTCTAGCGCCACTTCATCCGCAGCAACAATTCTGTTGCCAGAAGCCAGACGGCCCAGTATCATTCATGGCCAACGTCGAGATCCGCCGGCCGCGTGCCGGCACTCCTCACGACGCTTGCCAGACAATCCTGTTACGGGTGCGAAGGTAGCTCAGACGGTAGAGCAACGGACTGAAAATCCGTGTGTCGGCGGTTCAATTCCGCCCCTTCGCACCATGTTTCCAACCGGTTGCGCCGAGGCGGAATCCTCACCAACCACCACATCTGCCACTAATCTGCCACTTTTGTTTTGGTTCAGACCTCAGGTGCTCATCGAGCGATGGCGCAGAGAGTACAACGGAAGCGGCCGCACAGCGCCCGTGCCCAAGAGGTCAGCGGTGTTCCTGGGCGAGACACCATCGAATCACGCTTTCGATTGTTTCCTCGATGATGCTTCGGGCGACGCGCCGTATGGCCCAACGCGGAGCGAAGAAATCCGGTTGAATTTCTAACGTGTGTGCCACCCACGTACCCTCTTGGCGCTGCTCAATCTGCCACGCCCCGTTGAAGTGACGAAAGTCGCCTTCGAACGACTCGAGCCCGACGTACGCCATGGGTACTTCGGAAACGCGGAATGTTACTGTGAAGTCGCGCTTCAGAAACCACAGGCCTGCGCGACCCTGTTGGCGCAGTATCGTGGTGCCGTCTTCCTTACCCAGGACGTAGCTCTCGCTGACGATCGGAATGACGTCCTCCAGGTTGTCGTAATCGGTAAGCACCCGCCACACGGTTTTCTGCGGGCGCGGGATCACGCACTCCGCACGGACCTTCGAGACATTGCCGAAGTCCTCGGTAATCTTGACGATGATCGTGCTGTCGCCGATGTCGACCACAAACGTTCGGCTCTTGGCAAACGCGGTCTCCGAGGCGAGGGTCAGGGCAGCAAACAGCACTACCGTTCGCAGATGTATCGGCCAGTGCAAGGTCATATCCATCGCATGGTTGGGTTGCGGGAATACTCCTACGTATTGGTGGGAGAAGTGCCCCGAGGTCTTACAGCCGGCGGGCAGATTTCCCCAAAGATCGTCCAATTGAGAAAACGAACACAAGCCAACGTGCGCTGGATACGCGCTGTCCTTCTCTTCGAGTTCGCCCGGGTCAGACGTGAGCGGCCAATAGGCTGATCGCCAGCAACACGGCGGTGGCGGTGAGGAGCTTCAGTGGCAACTCCCAGGTGGTGAGCAGACGATCCCGGTCCCAGGTTTGTTTCCCTTCTGGCACATCGAACGTCACCGACGCGTCGACGGCGGAGCGGCGGGCGAAACGAGCCGAGGTGCTCAGCGCCCGTTGGGTCAGACTCAGCATGGTGGCGGCAGCACCCATCGCCACGGCCGGCGGCGTTATCGTCTCCGCCTGAGCCCAGTAGCCCACCAGGACGGGAAACGCTCCCCACGTCACGGCAAACCCGAGGTTGGAGTGCAGCCTGTGATCCCACTCCAGCACATACCCGGCCGCCAACAGGACGCCGGGTACCGCCCAAGCGAACACCCAGGGCGAGATCACGAAAGAGCCTGCGACCGCCACCCCGATTGCGGCGGCGAAGCCCCCCAGGCCGAATGTGAGCAGGGTCCTGTCGCTAAGCCCAGTGCGGAGCGGCCGGTCTCGCCACTCGTCGAGGGCATGAGCCGCGATACCGGTGCCGAGGAAGAATGCCAGCACAGTGCCGGCAAACCGCCACCAGTCCAGTTCGGGGGCGAGTCCGGCGCCGAGGGCGACATAGGCAAGGTGCCATACCGTGTATGGAGGGTGGAGCACCGCGACGATGTCTCTGCCGCGGCTCCGGGTCGGCGGCACGTAGAAAGCAGGAGCGGTCTCCCTCACGGCTTGCACCCCCACATGAGCAGCGATCCTCCGAGCGAGCACTCGCGCGCCCGTACCTCTGTGAGTCCGGCCGACCTCCACAGCTCAACGAGCGCGTGCCCAGGGAAGCGCCGGTGGAAGTCTTCGATGCTGGGCCCGAGGAACGAGCCCACTCTGCGCCAGCCGGGGCCGATCAGACAGCCGGCGGCAGGAAGCAGGACCCTGGTGTAAAACCACCATGGGGGTCCCCACAGCCGGCGGGGCCTTCCGAATTCGACCATGGCAATCATGCCTCCCGGTCGCACCACGCGTACCAGCTCTTCCATACAACTGCGGGGATCGGTTACGTACCGCAGCAGATAGCTGAAGGTCAAACCGTCGAACGACTCGTCCGGAAACGGGAGGCTCTCCGCCCTCGCCTGCACGGTTGTTGCCCCCCGCTGCTTGGCCGCTTGAAGCATCTCGGGGCTCTGGTCCAGTGCGATGACGTCGAAACCGCGAGCTTCGACCAGTCTCGTGATGGCTCCCGTGCCGGCGGCAACGTCGAGCACCAGGGATCTCTGGGGAAGGTCGAGGCCGGCGATCATCTCCCTCCGCCATCGGGGATCCTGACCCAGGCTGAGAATCCGGGCCCAGCGCTCGTAGTCGTTGGCGATGGAGGCGAAGAGGTGGCGGGCGTCGTGGTTGATAGCAGTCATCTCGGCCATCTTGCCGTTCTCGGTGTGACGGGACCGCACCCTGTCGATATGCTTCCCATCCACGATTGCAGTGAGACCACCTCTCCCCGGGTTAGCGGTCTCTCCTCGAGATATCGCTTTGGGATTGACATTGAATTCTGCAGACCTTCCCTTTGGAACGCTCAGGGTTTCCCGCTTCCCGCCGACGAACCGCCTGGCTAGGAAGACAAGCTGACCGACAGGATGAGCGTGGTGGGTAATACCGTTATACTTCATCTGCCACTTCTTCTGCCACTACAGATCGGGTCTGGTGGGTTCCGGTGAGACAAAAGGGAACTGGTTAGACGATCCATCAACGTCGTAAAGTGAAGCGATTTAAGCAAGTGCATTGAACGCATAAGATTACTCTTTGTCATCATCCCGCACTGAAAATCCGTGTGTCGGCGGTTCAATTCCGCCCCTTCGCACCATGTTTTCAACTGTTTGCCACGGGTTAACCTCCTCCCCTTGCGCGCGGATTCCCAGGAATCCGTATCGGTACAATCCCGATCCTGCGCAGAAGTTTCACAATTTATGTCCCAATTCATTATGGCCGGTGGCTACGTCCTAAGTGGTTGCTGACAATAAAGTAAGATTGCTACCATGGGGTCCACCGGGCACTCGGGGTCACGGTTCTTTGCCGGATGCGCTGGCTTGATACTTGCTCGATGACCTGCATTTCGGGGTATCATGCACCGGTGCCCGAAGGCACCGTGCGAGGCAAACGGGCCGGGGAGCTTGAAGTCCAAGTCACCGGCTCAATTAGACGAGGAGCGCGATCATGAACCTGTCGAAGTTCGCAATCGGAGTGGCGGTAGTTGCAATGATTTGTGCAGTTTCCGCGTGCAAAAGCAGGGTCCGCTACGCGGGTACGGGCACCGCCGTCACCGGCAAGGCATCGGGTCCACCCCCCCATGCGCCCGCCCACGGCTATCGGCACAAACAAGCCAACGGCGTGGTGCTCGTGTACGAATCGAAACTGGGTGTTTACGTGGTCAGCGGTTATAACAACTACTACTACGATAAGAGCTACTACCGCTCCAGGAGTAGCGGGTGGCAGATCGCGGTCAACATCGATGGGCCCTGGAAATCGGTGTCGACGAAAAAAATCCCCCGTGGGCTCCAGAAGAAAAAGGGAAAGAGTAAACACAAGAAGTAGAAAAGATACGCTGCGAGACAGGGCCTCCGGGTGCGTCGCGAAGAGTCGGTGGCGTGACCGAATGCCGCGCGTGGCTAACCGGTTGGAAAAAGAGGGGTGCCTTGTGCATCCCTTTTTTTCGCGCCGCTTCCGAGATCAAGTCGATAAGTTCCACTTTATGAGACAATTCGCACCGCTTGAAACTCTCCTAACCCATTGCTTCTCCCCACTTCTTTTGCCCGACTTGACTAAGGTCAAAAAAGAGATGCGATTCGACCTGTAACTCAGCAGGACTTTGGGCAGCGTCACATCTGCGTAACCGGTTGACCAGGTGCCTTTGATACTATATAATTTGCAGCTGGTCGGCAGGGATGTATGCAAGAGGAGTGCTGGCGGTCAACCTACGAAGCCCTTCTCGATGCGGATCCAGGCCATCGCATCCGCACCGCGGTTTCCCTCGCGTCGGGCGTCATCTTTGGTGTGTACGCGTCCGCTACCCGCTCCTCAGGCGAACTCTCCACTCAATCCTGGGGGCGTGTCGAATCATGAAAAGAATTACCGTTCTCGTGATCGGTATGTTGTCCGTACTCGCGTCGACGAGTGACGCGGGAAGAAAAAGCCGCAATCCGCCTTTTCCAACACAAGACCCGATAACCGCCGGGGCATCCTTGACCTCGGCCGCTGTCGATACCTTCAACCTCGGGTGGTTCAGCTGGACGGTCGCCGGACTCGGCAACGCACAGGGATGGACGTCAGTTGACCTGACCTCCCAACTGCTGTTCTTTCACGTGGCGTCCGGCGGAGCCGGTGAGCTCAACGGCGGCACCTTCGGTAACCTGCTGCCGCTCGTCGGCAACAAGTCGCTGTGGTGCGGCCAGGCTCCGAGCACCAACCCGCTCTTTTGCGGTTGGGCCGCGGCTCCCGGCTACGGTAACGGTTGGGATCAGATCATGATCTCCAACACGCTGGCTGGCGACAGCGTGAAGATGGGTTACAAGGTCTTCTGGGATTCGGAACCGGGTTACGACGGCACCGTGGTCGAGTACTCCGGTGACGGTGGCGTCACCTGGACGGCGTGGCCGGTCGGCGTGGGCTTTACCGCCAGACCGAATGTCTATGACGGTGGCCCGCAGACCCTGGTCGAAGAGTTCACGGCCGGTGGACTGGGAACGGTCACCCTGCGTATGCGCTTCGTGGCCGACGGTGCCCGGTCGAACGAGGACGGCCTGTGGCCGACTGACGGTGCGATCCTGATGGACAGCATCCGGATCGAAACGTGGTCCGGTGGCATCTCGGTCGGCACCGAGGACGAGGACTTCGAGGGCGCGCCCGACGGTGCCAAGAGCGTTGGCATCTGGACCGCCACGACCCCGGCGCCGTTCGGTGATTTCTCTGCGATCTATCCGGGTGTTACCATCCTGCAAGAGGATCCGTGCTTTACGGACTTCACGCACTTCTACGCGTGGTTCGACGTTCCGACGAGCACGAACTACAACTGCCACTTGCCGGATCCACGTCCGGACATTGGCGCCGTACCGTTCGGCATTCCCGGGGGGGTTTATTTAAGCAACGAAATATGGTCGCCGCCGCTCGCCAATACTGGCGCCGGTAACGAGTACATATTGTCATTCCTCGTCTACAAGGATCTTCCACTGGACAACCTGCAGTTTTTTACCTGGAGGGTCCGCAGCATCGACGCCCTGGGCTGCCCGTCCGCGTGGCGGGATCACGAGTACGTATACTACGGTGGCCACAAGTTCTGGCTTCGGTTTACGGAACAGATCGGGACTCTCCTCGATCCCACCGCCCCGCAAATTCAAATCGCCGTGGGGACCGTGGACCTGTGCTCGATCTGGTGTGGCATCTTCGGCAGCGGCGTGTGCCACAGCCACGCCCCGTTGATCGACGAGGTCCACGTCAAGCGTGTCAACACGACCGGGCCGCAGTGGAGTATCCGTCACATCGACTTGTTCCAGGACAACTTTTCGACCGACGGCACGATCACCGGTACGGCGGGCGCGAACCGCGCCGAAGATATCGCGCCGGTGGCCAGCCCGACCATTCGCCCGGGCGACTCGGTGACGGTGGATATTAGCAACATTGTTAGCGATCCGCTGTCCGGGACAGGTCCGGCTGCGTACGCCTACGTCGCGGTGTGGCCGCAGGGCCAGCCGGGCAAAGCCGGGGTCGACATCGAGGCACCGGAGACCCGTCTCACCACGGGCGGCGGTCCGTTTGGCAAGCGCTGGCCGCTCGTCGCCAGCCCCATGCTGGGTGGCGTGCAGTGGTACCAGTTCCGCATGGACACGGCGTTCACGGCGGCGGGAACCGTTGTGCACGACCGCTTTGCGATCGACCTGAACGACAACCTGTTCACGCCGGGCGACACGATCTGCTACTTCTTTGCGGGTACGTCGCCGCTATCGAGCGGTTTCTTCCACCGGACCTTGAACGGCCAGGGTGCGAACAACTTCACTTCGGACATTAACGTCGCGGCGAATTCCCCGATGGAGTTTACGATCCTTCCCGCCGGTGGGGTTGCAAGGGGCGGCGATATCCTCTACGTGGATGATGCCGACGATCGCGGTGGCCCGACGCAAATCTTCTTCGATTCGGCGTTGGACTACTTGGGGATAAGGGACGAGGTCGACCGCTACGACATACTCGATTCATCCACCTTTGGGGGAAACAGTCTCGCGTCCCGGGTTCGCAACGTGTTTACCCAGATCATCGGCCCGTACCGCAAGATCCTGTGGAACTCGGGCAACCGCGAGAGCGGATTGATCGGTGACGGCGGCAGGGTGGCCGGGGGCGGCGGCCCCAAAAAGGCCGACGATTTCGCCCTGCTCTTCACGTTCCTGGATCAGGATGACGACAACCCAGGCGTTTATGCCAGTGGTGACGACATCGCTGAAGAGTGGGCTCTCATGGCGATAGGTGCGAGCGCCGTGAACACGCGGTCGATCTACATGAACTTCAACCTGGATCCGCTGGCACCACTGGGCGATCACAAGAACGCGGGCGAGCCGCTGTCACCGGTGCTCGACGGAGTCGATGTGTGGAATATCGGCGAACAACTGGTGGCCTACGGCGGCTGCCCGATCGTCAACGATTTCGATCTTCTCCAAGCGACGGGTCTGTCGGTTGCCGCGTATAACAATACGGGTAGCGGCCTGGCCTACGTCCTTAGCCAGACGACCCCGAACTCGGCGGCAAGCACGGCGCGCTTCGTACTGTCCGGATTCAGCTACCACTTTGTCCGCGACCTCGGACCCCCCGGGGTCACCCCGGCGCGTGTGACGCATCTGCATAATATCCTCGCGTTCTTGCAGAATGTCACTACCGGGACGGCGTTCGACGGCGCACCACAGTACGCGAACGTCCTGAAGCCCAACTATCCGAACCCGTTCAACCCGACGACGAAGATCGAATACTCGATCAAGGAAGCGGGTCACGTATCGCTGAGGATCTACAATGCAGCGGGACAGCTGGTGAGGACGCTCGTGAACGAAGTCCAGACCCCGCAGGCGGGAGTGTTCACAGCGAGGTGGAACGGCATGAACAACGCCGGCCAGGCCGTGGCTTCGGGCGTGTATTTCTACAAACTCGTCGCCCGGAACTTCACGCAAACCCGCAAGATGGTCCTGCTCAAGTGATTCGCTGGCGCCACTCGGGGTTGCCTGCAGCCGCTCCGCCCCCCGGCGGAGCGGCTGTTTTGGTTGAAGGAACGGGTACGGTGGATTACCATGAGGCGCAATCTTGTTGACGCCTGAGGAAGGGCGTCGTGGCGACTCTCGCCCCGGTTTGAAAAACGCCCATGATCGGCCAAACAGTATCCCACTATAAAATCCTCGAGAAACTCGGTGAGGGCGGTATGGGCGTCGTCTACAAGGCCGAGGACCTCAAGCTCGACCGCGTCGTTGCCCTGAAGTTTCTGTCCCAGCAAATGGGTGCGGATGCCGACGCCAGGAAACGGTTCGTACTCGAGGCCAAATCCGCTTCTTCTCTGGATCATCCGAACATCTGCACGATCCATGAAATCGACGAGACCGCCGATGGGCTGACGTTCATCGTCATGCCCTGTTACGAGGGACAGACGCTCGGTGACAAGATGCAACAAGGCCTGGTGGACATCGGTGAGGCGGTCGACATCGTGTGCCAGGTGGCGTCGGGGCTGGCGCGGGCCCACGAAAAGGGCCTCGTTCACCGCGACATCAAGCCGGGGAATATCCTGCTCACCACCGACGGACAGGTGAAAATCGTTGATTTCGGTCTCGCCAAGTTGACCGGACGTACGAAGATCACCAGGACCGGCACGACTTTGGGAACGTTGTCGTACATGTCGCCCGAGCAGGCACTCGGCAAAGAGTTGGGTGCCGCGTCCGACGTGTTCTCGCTCGGTGTAGTTCTCTACGAGCTCGTGGCGGGAACGCCCCCGTTCCCGGGCGAGCAAGAGGCAGCAATTCTCTACCAGGTGGTCCACGAGCCAGCCGCACCGCTTGCGACCCACCGAAGCGATGTCCCGGAGGCTCTCGAGCACGTTATCAACCGCGCGCTCCACAAGGATGCCGGCGAGCGTTACCGGGACGCTTCGGAATTGGGAGCGGCGCTGGAAGCGGTGGCCGAGGAGATCGGCGGGGGAAGACCCTCGCGGCGACTTGGGATAAGCAGGCGCCGGCGTGCGGGGCGCAGGGTCAGCCGCAGGGTCGGTGTGGTGCTCGCCATCGCCGGAATCGCGCTGGCGGCCGTCGTGGCCGTGACGCTGTGGCAGCGCGGCGGCTGGTTCCCGACGGAAGCCCATGCGTTGGCGGTGCTGGATTTTCGCGACCTGGCGACGCCGGACGAGCCCGCGGTTTCCGCCGGCATGACGGGACTGGTGCAGGTCGGCCTGGTCGAAAGCAGTCCCATGCGGGTGATCAGCCCGGAGTATCTCGACGACCTGCGGCGCCGGCTCTTCGCCGGCGCGCGCGGACCGATTAAGGGAGCAGAGGCGCTCGAGGTGGCGCGGCAGTCCGGAGCCACTATCCTGCTCACCGGTCAGATGGGGACGGTTGGGGGGGCCTCGTATGTTGCCTGGCGTCTGGTCGACATCGCCAGCGGCGAGAACCTCGCCGCGCGCAGGGTGGAGGGAGTCAACCTGGTGCTCCTCGCCGACCAGATCATCGCAGACGTCCTGCCGGTGATCGCGCGGGAGAGCGGGAGTGAAGAGCCGGTCACTCCGCCGTCGGTTAGCACACTGACGACCAATTCCGCCGAAGCGTATCGTCATTACATCAACGGCATTCTGGCCCGCGAAGAGGCGCGCACGCGAGATTCCGTCGTTGAGCTCACCGAGGCGGTGCGGCTGGACACGACGTTCGCCCTTGCGTTCTTTGAAATTTCCCGGACGCACGACCTGGACCTGGAGCGGGACGCCGCCCGCGTCTGGGCCGACAAGGCCTGGGATCACCGGGCCCGCCTGGGAATCAAGGATCGCATGCGGCTCGAGGCCTGGCGGGGGCGGGTAGCCGACAAATCGATGGACGCCATTGCGACCTACCGGGAAATGCTCACGAGGTGGCCGGACGATCGCAAGGTTCTGAGCGATATTTCGGATGTTTTGTTTTTTAACTGGTACTACGACGAAACGGTTGCCGTTGCCGCGCAGGGACTCGAGCTTTACCCGGACGACTTGATTTTCGGCAACACGTACGGGACGAGCCTCGCGTACGTAGGCCGGACGGATGAAGCGCTCGCGGCCACGAAGACTTACGTGAAAGAGGATCCCGAAAACCCCAACGCCTGGGACGATCTGGGCCAGCGATACCTGACAGTGGGCCAGCCGGACAGTGCGGAGGCGGCGTTTCGGCATGCGCTGCAGCTCGATCCGCAATTCTTCTGGTCGCTGCAGGGAATCGGCTACTGTGATTATTCCCGCGGCGACCTCGACGGGGCGATCGCGACCTTCGAGGAGATCCTGCGCTCTGCGGACCTGTCGCGGGTGGACAGCGTTTCGATTTTCGCCGACATCAGTTTCTGGCCGGGGCTTGCGTTTTGTTACCTCGAGGGGGGCCGCTTCATCAAGGCTCTCGAACTCTACGACTCGGCCTGGCGAATGGTCTCGGGTCCTGAAACCGCGCGGGAGACGGAAGGACGTATTCAACTACTGCTGAGGGCGGGGCGACGGGGTGAGGCATTGCGCTGGGCGGAGAGACTATCGACGGACGCCGCCTCGGATTACGATCGTTTGTCGGCCATGCGCTACAGAGCGCGCGCACTCGTTGCGCTCGATTCGCTCGACGCGGCGCGGGCGGCGGCAGATGAACTGCGCGCGCTGGAGAAGACCAGCGGTCGTTCGGAACCTTTCCAACTGCTCAGGGTTTCCGCCGATATCGCACTGGCCGAGGGTGACGGGGAGGGCGCGCTGGCGGCGCTGCGGGAGATGGCGCGGCGCGGCGTGCCGCTCGGAGGGTCGAAAGACATCGAGCGCCGTGAAAGCACAGCGCGCGCTCTCCACATGGCCGGCAGCGGCAAGGAGGCGGCCACTGTGCTCGAGGAGATGCTTCGGATCTACGGCAGCCACGCGCTCGGGCGCCACCAGCTGGGACAAATCTACGAAGCGATAGGCCGGCCGGCGGAGGCACGGCAACAGTACGAGAGCTTCCTGGACGCCTGGGCCCAGGCCGACCCCGGTCTGCCGCCCGTGGTGGATGCCCGAACACGATTGCGGGCGCTCGGAGTCCAAACAGATTGAGAGACCGGTCCTGCAAACGTGTGGGTGGTTGCTGTGCGGGGCACTAGGCTATGGGTGGCCTTTTCTGCGCTGGCGCTAGTGACGCTCATCGGGAAAGAAGCGACGGCGCAGGCGTGGGTGCAACCGAAGGGTAGCGTCTATCTCAAGACTGCGGTAAGCGCGCTCTACACCGAAGATGAGTTCGACTTCAGAGGTGAGCGACAGGAGATATTCGCCGAGGACGCGACCCGTACGAGTACCTCTTTCCATAACGTTGCCGTTACCGAATACGTCGAGTATGGTATCTTCGATAACCTGACTCTGGTTTCCAAGCTGGCGTTCGTGATAACCGCTACCAAAGAAACGCTGACGCCCCTGCCCGGCGCCACGCCGCAGCGCGTCACCCGCAGGAACACCGGTTTCGGCGACACGGCGCTGCTGGTGCGGACACCGCTGCTGCGCCGGCCGATTGCCGTCGCGCTGCAGGCGGGCGTCAAAGTGCCCCTCGGCTACGACCGGCGGCCTGAAAACGACGGTCCGCCCCCCGGTACCGGCAGGGTGGAAGGCGGAGTTCAGGTGAACGCCGGTTGGAGTTTCTTCCCCCCGCACGCGTACTTCAGTGTCGGCGGCGGATATCGCCGTCGGGGTGGGGAACTCCATGACGAGGTGATGTACAATGTTGAGGCGGGGTACCGGGCTGCACGGTTGTTTATGAAGGTCCGGTTCGACGGGCTGCAGAACACGAAGGACCCGCCCGATATCGCGGGAGCGACTATCATAACGCCGTTTCCGGGCGGCGTGCTGAACCAGATCATCGTAGGCGATCAAGATATATTCAAGCTGAGCGTGGAAACGAGTGTGGCGATGAACGAACGGGTATCGCTTAGCGCAGAGGCATTCCACACCCTGGCGGGAAAGGACACGGTGACCGGGACCACGTACTCACTCGCCATGGTCTACTTTCACTAGACCAGCCGCCCATGTTCTACTATCATGTATCATTCGTCGCCTACAGGAAACCAGACTATCAATAAAGCGGAGGCACCGATTATGCGTTTCAGCAGAACCCTTCCAGTGGCATTGTTAAGCGCGTCGATTTGTTTCAATCCCGTTGCAGCGGAGGATACGGTTGAGGGGGTGCAAGCTCCGATGGCACGAATCGTTCCCAAGAAACTGGAAAAGCACGGCCATGTCCGAGTCGATAACTACTACTGGCTGAACGAGCGCGAGAACCCCGAGGTAATCGCGTATTTAAAGGCCGAGAATGAGTACACGAAGGCGATGATGGCCCATACGGAAAAGCTGCAAGAGAAGCTCTTCGAGGAAATCAAGGGGCGTATAAAGCAAACGGACGAATCGGTTCCGTACAAGCTGGACGACTATTTCTACTACACCCGGTACGAGGATGGTAAGGAATACCCGATTTATTGCCGAAAGAAGGGCACGTTGGAGGGCAGCGAAGAGATCATGCTCGACGTCAACGTCCTGGCGGAAGGTCACGAGTACTTCGCGGTGCGCCGGCGCACTGTAAGCTTCGGCCAGGATATTCTCGCGTATGCCGAGGACACGCAGGGCCGCCGCATTTATACGATCAAGTTCAAGAATCTCGACACAGGCGACATGCTCGAGGATGTCATCCCGGAAGTCACCGGAGGTATGGCGTGGGCCAATGACAACAAAACCGTCTTCTACGCCAAGCAAGATCCGGCGACCCTGCGATCATACCGGATCTACCGGCACGTGCTGGGTACGGACATTGCGCGAGACAAACTTGTTTATGAGGAAAAGGATGACACCTTCGGTTGTTACGTGTGGAGGACGAAGTCCAAGAAGTACGTTTTGATAGGGTCTTTCCAGACGTTGAGCAGCGAGTTCCGTTACCTCGAGGCGAACGATCCCGAAGGTTCTTTCAAAGTGTTTCTGCCGCGTGAGAGGGACCACGAGTACTCGATCGACCATTACGAGGACAAGTTTTACATCCGCACCAATTACAAGGCGAAGAACTTTCGCCTGATGGAGACTTCCGTGGCGGAGACGGATAAGAAGCACTGGCACGACGTTATTCCGCACCGCGAAGACGTCTTGTTGGAGGGATTCGAGATCTTCGAGGATCACCTCGTTTTGGAGGAACGAAAAAACGGTCTCATCCAGCTACGGGTTCGGCCCTGGTCGGGCAAGAAGGAACACTATCTCGATTTCGGCGAGCCAACCTATCTCGCTTATATAAGTACGAATCCGGACTTCAAGACGGACGTCCTGCGTTTTGTGTATACGTCGATGACGACGCCCCGGTCCACGTTCGACTACAACATGGTTACCCGCGAGAGAATCTTGATGAAGCAGGATGAAATCCTGGGCGGATTCGATGCCAAGAACTACAAGACCGAGCGTCTCTATGCACCCGCCGGTGACGGTCTGAAGGTGCCGATTTCACTCGTGTATCGCAAGGGCGTGCGCAGGGACGGGCAAAACCCTATGGTGCTCTACGGGTACGGTTCGTACGGTTACAGCCTGGACGCGTCGTTCAGCGCATCTCGCCTTAGTCTTCTGGACCGCGGATTCGTCTACGCTATCGCCCACATCCGAGGCGGCGAGGATCTCGGCCGCGACTGGTACGAGAACGGCAAACTCTTGAAGAAAAAGAACACATTCACTGATTTTATTGCGTGCGCGGAGCACTTGATAAAGGAGAAATACACCACCAGCGACAAACTGTTCGCGATGGGCGGCAGTGCGGGCGGGTTATTGATGGGGGCGATCATCAACATGCGCCCCGAGCTTTTCAAAGGCATTGTAACGCGCGTACCGTTCGTGGACGTCGTAACCACGATGCTGGATGAGACCATCCCGCTGACCACCGGTGAATACGACGAGTGGGGAAATCCAAACGAGAAGGAGTACTACGACTACATCCTGTCTTACTCGCCCTACGACAACGTCGAACCCAAGAACTACCCCAACCTCCTGGTCACTACGGGGCTCTACGACTCGCAGGTGCAGTACTTCGAGCCGGCCAAGTGGGTGGCCAAACTGCGGGCGACGAAGACGGACGACAACCGTTTATTGATCAAGACCAATATGGATGCGGGGCACAGCGGTGCGTCGGGGCGATACAAGCGGTACAAGGACACGGCGTTTCAGTACGCGTTCTTGCTGGACCTGGTCGGGTACACCGAGCAGCTAACGAACACGCCGTAGGGTGCGATTATGAAAACTCGATCAGCGAAACGCCTTGCGCCGGTTCGCCAGATCGCGGTCGATACCCCCGCAAACCTGGTCACAGAGGTCGAAGATTGACATGTCGCTGATCGAGTAGAACGCAGACGTTCCCTCGCGGCGGCGGTGAACAAGACCGTGCGTCAGCAGTACGGAAAGATGCTTGGAAATGTTGGATTGGGTGCCCGCGGTTCGTTTCACGAGCTCGGTCACCGACAGTTCTTCTGCGCCCAGGTGGTAAAGGATCTTCAGGCGCACCGGGTCGCTCAGCACCCGAAATCGCTGTGCGATCGCTGCAAACGCATCTTCGGTCATGTGCTTGTTGGGCACCATGGCAGGTCCTCCTCTCGCGGCAGGCTCGCAGCTGGGGGGGCGGGTCCCGTATCCACGGACTCGAGCGATCCGGCTCTTCGGGTCACGCTACTTCATTATTATAATTTAAGTTACCTTATTATAATTCAAGTTATCTTTTGACGCAATATGAGGGCACAGAAATATGAAAATATATACATATTGCTGCTTGACAATATCCCCATATAGCAATATAATATCCACGTTGACCCTGAATGTCAACCGGAAAAACACCCACCCGAGGCCGGGTCGATGACAATTCACGGCAGACTGATAGATATTTCACTGAGATTTCCCCGCACGGTCATGTGGACCGCGGTGGTTGTGGCGTTGGGGCTGACGAGCTTGCTGCCCAGGATCGTCATCGATACGGATCCCGAGAACATGCTGCCCGCGGACCAGCAGGACCGGGTTTTCCACGATCTGGTAAAGAAGGATTTCGACCTTCACGACCTGCTCGTTGTCGGCGTGGTCAACGACACGGATCCGGACGGCGTGTTCAATCCGGCCACACTGGCGCGGGTTCACGAGCTAACGGACGAAATCCTGCAGATCGACGGCGTTGTCCGGCAGGACGTCCTGTCGCTGGCGACTGTCGACAACATTTCACAGGGGGGACCGGGTGTCGTTCGCTTCGAGTGGATGATGGCCGATCCTCCCGCATCGCGCGAGGACGCCCAGGCCATCGGGGCTGCGGCACGGCGGCTGCCCACGGTGCAGGGGACCGTTGTCAGTGAAGACGGTGTCGCCGCCGGCATTTATGTCCCGCTTACCGATAAGAACCAGAGTCACCGTGTCGCCGCGGCCATCGAAGAGATCGTCGCCAGGTACGAAGGGGACGAGAAGTACTTCATTACAGGCCTGCCCGTTGCCGAGGACACCTTTGGTTTCGAGATGTTCCGGCAGATGGGTATGGCGGCCCCGCTGGCGGGCCTGATCATTTTTTTGCTCTTGTGGGTCTTCTTTCGCAGTGTCGCCTTGATCCTGTCACCCATGATTGTCGCCATCATGACCGTCGCTTCGACCATGGGCTTGCTCATAGGGACGGGATTCACCGTTCATATCATGAGTTCCATGATCCCCATATTCCTCATGCCCATTGCAGTTGTCGACTCCGTGCACATCCTCAGCGAGTTCGCTGACCGCTATCCGCAGGTCGGTGACCGCAAGAAAACGATCCGGATGGTAATGGGGGACTTGTTCACACCCATGCTCTACACCTCGCTGACGTCGGCGGCGGGTTTTGCCTCGCTGGCGTTTGCGCCCATTCCTCCGGTTCGCGTCTTTGGCGTTTTTGTCGCCATAGGAATCACCATCGCCTTCGTCTTGACGGTCACCTTCATTCCCGCCTACATCGTTCGTTTGAGCGACAAACGCATATCGAAGCTGTCCCGGAGGGGCGCCGGCCAGCAGGACCGCGGCGTCCTGGCAGGGTTACTCCACGGGCTCGGTCCGCGCACGATTGCCGGATCGAGGCTCATCATTGTAGCTACTGTCGTCGTTCTGGTCGTGAGTGCGGTGGGGATCGCCGGTATCGAGATCAACGATAACCCGGTGCGCTGGTTTCGCCCGGACCACCGGATCCGCGTCGCCGACCGCGTGCTCAACCGCCATTTCAGCGGCACGTACGAGTCGTTCCTCGTGCTCGAGAAACCAGAGAGGCCCGATGATCACGAAGCCCTGCGCCGTGAAGTCGCGTCATTGCTGGTCCGTGCAGAGGGGGATGAGGGCGCCCTGGCCAGGCAGTGGAATGAATTGCACAGCGCAGCTGCGGCAGCCCCGCTGGGAAAGCACCTCGATGACCTGGTGGACGCGGTGTTGGCAACGATCGACGAGGAGCCACTCGACGACGAAGTCCTCGTGTGGGAGGCCGTCCTTGCCTCTATTGAAGAGGCGCAGACCCGATACAAGTATTTTCAGACGCCGCAAGCGCTGGAGTTCGTCGAAGGGTTGCAAACGGCGATGGCACAGATCGACCTGGTCGGAAAGTCCACGTCGGTGGTGGACATCGTAAAGACCGTTCACCGCGAGCTGCGAGAAGGCGACGAGGCGTATTACTCCGTCCCACGGACGCCTGAGGCCGTGGCCCAGACGCTCCTTACCTACCAGTCGTCGCATAGGCCGGATGATCTGTGGCATTTTCTCACGCCGGACCTCCGTCGGGCCAATATCTGGATGCAGCTAAAGAGCGGCGACAACCAGGACATGGTCGCGGTGGTTGAACACGTTGATCGCTACCTGGCCGCGCATCCGCCACCGGAAGGCGTGACAGTAGGCTGGGCCGGAATGACCTACCTGAACGTTGTCTGGCAAGACGCGATGGTGCGCGGGATGCTCAAGGCCTTGCTGGGGAGTTTTGTCATCGTGTTTGTCATGATGCTGATTCTCTTCCGTTCACTCTGGTTCGGACTTCTGGCCATGTTGCCCCTGACGGTAACGATCACGTTTATCTACGGACTCATCGGGCTGGTGGGAAAAGACTACGACATGCCGGTGGCGGTGCTGAGCTCGTTGACCCTGGGATTGTCGATCGATTTTGCCATTCACTATCTGCAGCGAATCCGTGTGATTCTGAAAGAAACCGGCAGCTGGCCGGAGACCATCCGCCGGATGTTCTCCGCACCGGCGCGGGCAATATCTCGTAACGCCATCGTCATCGCCATTGGATTCCTGCCACTGCTGGCTTCGCCTCTCGTGCCCTACAACACGGTGGGCGTTTTTCTATCGCTCATCATGATGGTGTCGTGTGCCGTCACCCTGGTCTTGCTTCCTGGCGTGATGAACGTTTTCGGTCGCCGCTGGCTCGCGCGCGTGACTTCAAGCGGGATGTCCGCCGCGAACGGCAGCGCCGGCGACACCATGGCCCAGGAGAAGGGGTAACGTTATGCAACGAATCGCGGGTTTGATCCTTCTTGCATCGCTTACGCTGACCGTGGTGCCACCCGCGCTCGGTCAGGATCTAACCGATGTGGAAGAGATCGTCGAACGCACCAATGTGGCTTCCTATTATGCCGGCGACGACGGGCGCGCACGGGTGAGGTTGACGATCACGGACGCTCGGGGACGCGAGCGGATCCGTCAGTTTGTCATTTTGAGGCATGACCGCAGCGACGGCGGCGAGCAGGACTACGTGGTGCTCTTCAGCCGGCCCGCCGACGTGCGCAACACGGTTTTTTTGGTCCACAAGCGCCCTGGAAAAGACGACGACCGATGGCTGTACCTGCCGGCGCTCGACCTGGTCAAGCGGATCGCCGCCGGTGACAAGCGCACGAGTTTCGTCGGTTCACACTTTCTCTACGAAGACGTGTCGGGGCGTGCGATCGAGGAGGATCACCACGAGTTGGTCGAAACCACCGACCGTCATTACCTGGTGAAGAACACACCGAAGAACGCAGGCTCTGTAGAATTCGTGTCGTGGACCGTCTGGATCGACAAGAAGTCGTTTCTTCCCGTTAGAATGGAGTATCGTAACGACAGCGGTGAGGTCTACCGGCGAATAGAAGTGATCGAAACGGCCGAGTTTCAAGGGCACGAGACGGTAACGATAATGAAGATCAGCGACGTTGCGTCGGGCGGACACACAACGGCGGAGTTTCGCAATGTCGAATACGATCTGGGTATTCCCCTCGACGTGTTCACAGAGCGCACATTGCGCAATCCGCCGCGAAAGTGGTTCCGGGGTAAGTAGAACCGTGCGAAGCCTGAGCGTGAAACTTCTGAGGATTATCGTGCTGGCCGCCGGCCTGACGGCCGCGGCGAGCACCGCATGGACACAGGACACAACCTCCGACGATTGGGACGAGGGATCGGACCTGGGTGATCTGCCAGTGGAGATTCACGGGTTCGTGGAGGGGGCGACCGCCACGCGGGTGGGCGACGATCCAACCCAGCCGGACCAGCTCGTGCTGAGCGAGGCGCGGTTCCGCCTCGACCTGGCACACTACGGCGACCGCTCGGATCTGATTTTCAGGGGAGATTTTCTGTCCGACGGCCTGGTCTCCGATGGCTCCGACATCGACGTTCGCCGCGCCGTCATCACCTTGCGAACCAGTAGCTGGCTCGACATCCGGGCAGGGCGCCAGGTACTCACCTGGGGCACGGGAGATCTCGTCTTCCTGAACGACCTCTTTCCCAAAGACTTCGTGTCGTTCTTCATCGGTCGCGACGACGAGTACCTCAAAGCACCCTCGAACTCGATAAAGCTCATGTTTTACACGACATTCGCGAATCTTGACATCGCGTGGACGCCTGTATTCGAACCGGATCGGTTCATCGACGGTGAGCGCCTGTCGTTCTTCGACCCGTCCCTTCCCGGATTGACCAGCGCCAACGTCATGGGCAAGCCGCTCGAAGTCGTGGCGCCGGAACGGGACCTCGACAACAGCGAAGCCGCGGCCAG
>JAZGDW010000275.1:0-4406 GCA_036478295.1 Candidatus Krumholzibacteriia bacterium | reverse complement strand
CGTACGGCGTGGTGTTTGTTTTCCAGCCCAGGGGCGTCGTCGGGGATACCTGCTTCTTCGTCAAGCCGTAGATGCTGTTGTCGTGGAGCATCACCACCATGTCCATGTTCATGCGTATAGCGTGGATCCAGTGCGCCGTGCCAATGCTGCAGCAGTCTCCGTCCCCCATGTTGACGAAGACATGGAGATCGGGGCGCCGGATCTTGACTCCCTCCGCAGTAGGCAACGCGCGGCCGTGTAGTCCGTGAAATCCGTAAGTGTTCATGTAGTGCGGAAACCGCGACGCACATCCGATTCCAGATACGAACACGGTCTTTTCGGGCGGCAGCTGCTCGTCCCGGCATAGCCTCTGGGTGGCCGCGAGGATCCCGTTGTCCCCGCACCCCGGACACCAGCGCGACATTCCTCCCTCGTAGTCTTCGAGGGTCTTGTACTCCTCGTCCCCGAGGATGCACTGATTTTTCAAGCCGAACATCTGTTTACCTCTCGTCTGGTTCCCCGTTAAGGCGGCGCCGGATCACGCTCTCGATCGCCCCCGGTTTGATCGGCTGCCCCCGTACTACGGACCAGCAGTCAATATCGATCAAATAGCGGGCGCGGAGCAGCCAGGCCAGATTCGCGTAGCGGCGGTTGTTTTCATCGATCAGCTCGTCCTCCAAGCTATCGGAGTAGTTGATCTCCACCGTCATCACTCGATTGTACTTTTCCATGATTTCCTTGATACCCGAGGCCATGGGTTGAAGGAATTTCAGATGCAGCGACGACACCTTCATTCCTTTCCGCTGCGTTTTCCCCACCGCCTCCTCGATCGCCCCCTTGGTGCTTCCCCACCCCACAATCAGCAGATCGCCCTCGGGCGGGCCGAACACCTTCGGGGTCTTCAGTGTCTTTTGAAACGCCGCGAGCTTGAGACTCCGGTAGCGGCAACCCTCCTCGTTGACGGCGGATTCGTACGCCACCTTGCTCTCGCGTGTGTGAGCCAGCCCGGTGAGCGTGTGCATACCGTTCGGCTGGCCGGGGATGTAGCGCTGCGACAGCCCCGTCCTCACGTCCCAGTCGAAGGGCGGACGGTCGTTGGGCACCGGACTCTGGTCGAAGGGCGGCGCCACCCACTCCCGATTGAATGTGGGCCGCGGAAAGGCCTGTTGACCGGTGGCCAGGTTGGCATCGCTCAGAACCACGACCAGTGTGCGAAAAGTCTCCGCGATCTTCCGGGCGGTGATCATCGAGTAGAAGCAGTCCTCGATCGTAGCCGGCGCCATAACAATCTTCGGCGCGTCGCCCGGCGTGCCGAAAATCGCCGCCAGCAGGTCGCCCTGCTCGACCTTGGTCGGCAGACCTGTGCTGGGTCCCCCGCGTTGTACGTCAACCAGCACCAGCGGAATCTCACCCATCACGGATAACCCCATCAACTCTGTTTTCAGGGCCATACCCGGTCCGGACGTAATGGTAGTCGCGCACCGTCCGGCATACGACGCGCCGAGCGCAAACGCGCAGGCGGCGATCTCGTCCTCGGCCTGGTGCAACACTCCGCCGACGTCACGGAAAATCTCGCTGAGGTAATGAGAGGCTGACGTCGCCGGAGTGATGGGATACATCGCGCACACTTCCATCCCCGAGGCGACGATGCCCAGGGCGAGCGCCGTGTTGCCGTTGACGACGACCTGTGGTTCGGTCATGCCATACGGCGGTACTTCGAAGTTGAAATCGAGGTTTTCTTCAGCCCAGTTGTAACCCGCCTCCAGCAGCTCGACATTCGACCGGACAACCTTCTCTCCTTTTTTCTGGAACTTGAGGGTTATCTGGTCGCGGACCAGTTGTAATTCGCGAGAGTAAATGTAACAGAGCATGCCGACGACGAACATGTTCTTGCCACGCTGCGGGTTGTCGACGTATTTCTTGCACTCGTCGTGCATGGGCACTTCGTAGAGCCGGTAGCCGTCAGCACGAAGTTTGCCCACGCCCTCAGTGTACGCTTCGACGATCTCCGGATCGCTGTGTGTCTGCCACATGCACTCCAAAAGAACGATGCAACCGGTTTTGAACTCGCCGGCGGCCGCCCGCCCCTGCAGAACCTGCTCGTTGAACGCCACAACGACGTCCGCCTCGTCTCCCGCGTTGTCGATGGGAAACGAACCCAGTCGTATGCGGTTACCACTGGCGCCGGCCGTGCTTCTCGCCGGAGGCTCTATCTCGGCGGGGATGATCTCGACAGTCCAGATGCTGTTGCCCATCCTGGCCGACGCGGTCCCGAACATCTGGCCGGCGGTCTGGGCTCCTTCACCTGAATCAGATATGATTTCGACGATGTGTTCGTCGACACGCGTGGGTTGCCTGCCCTTTCTCAAGACGCCGCGTTTTCGGGGTGACACCGTTGTATTTATCTTTTTGTTGGATACCGTCATCGCCCTTCCATCCATTTACGAGGTTATCGATCGCACGGGTGACTCGCCATTTAGCCACCACCGTTCTTCTCATTCGAGCACGCCCTCCTCCCCTATCCGAATCACTACTCGGCGGGTGGCCAGAGTTGTTCGCCGGTGTCCGCGTCGTAGAGCGTGATTGCGTCCGCCGGGCAATTCTTTGCCGCAGCCAGAATGTATTCAGACCAGTTTCCATTTGCATCGATGACACGCGACTTGTCTTCTTCGTCGATTTCAAATGTCTCCGGGGCCTTGTCCCAGCATTGCTTGTCCCCCAGACAGATGTCCCGTTGAATCTCGATCCTGTACTTGGTCATAAGACTCACTCCTGCTCCGGAGACCCTTGTCGATACGCTGCCGTCTCACCGCTCCTGACTTGGCCCTTCCGCCTCACACGGATTCGACGGCATCGCCGCCACGCGCCTTCAAATAAGGACAGCCCCCTCGAAACTGCCGGATCGGGCACTCTTCGGTGATGTACGCACCACAAAAGAGGCAACTCCGCTGGTTGTCCTGACTCCGGCTGAGAACGGAGACGGAGAAGCGCTCCATCAGATCGGTCAGCTGCTCGATTTCTTCCGGTTGAAAGTGCTCGAGTACGCCGGCAAGTCTGTCGCTTTTCAGCGCTTCGTACCTCCGGACCAGGCGACGCCCAATGTCACTCACTGAGAGCCGCGTGGCACGGCGGTCCCCCGGCGACGGCTCGCGGAGCACCAGTCCCAGCTTGACGAGCTTGTCGATGCTCTTGGACGCAGCCGGCGGGCTGACGCCCAGAAAATCGGCCGCCTGTCGCACGGACCGGCAGCCGTAGAGGGACAACAATCGGATGAGGTGAAATTGAGAAGTGCTGAGCGGTCTCGGACTAACCTCAGTTACCAGATCCCGTTCCAGGGTTTGATGGACCACGGACGCAAAGATATGCGTGTTTCGCAGGAGGCGAAACAGGTCCACACCATTCGAGGCTTCTTCCGGTGCAGAGAACGGTGGGGCCGTGTTTGTTTCGTCCGGGGTCATGAGATCTCCCAGGTAAGTTCGAAAACGCCTACATAACCGGGTTTTCAATTAACCCGCCTAATAGTTACGTTAGTTTCGAATCATTGGAGAGTCAACGCGTAACTTATTGATTTTTATCAAGTTTAGCTCTAGAATCACCCGTGGCTGCCGTGCGGCGCTGGGGGCGAGAACGCTCGGTGGGCCCGGTCGCTAACCCGCGGCGGACGCGTCCTTGAGGCCCGCTTTCTGGAGCATCCACATCATTGGACACCAACGGGTGAACGCCGACTGGATCAGGTTCACCGACACGAACAGCGTGAAGATGAACCACCCGGGGTGTACCAGGTACCCCAGTGCGACACTCAACATTACGAGACCTCCGGCGATCAACCTCAGTGCTTCGTTCATGGTCATCCTGTGACCTCCTTGTCTGTTAGAAGCTGTAGCGAACCCGAAGGTACGCGTTCGTATTATTCTCCAACTGGCCGAAGAACGTATCGTCGTCGCCGAGCATCACGTTGGCCCCGGCGGTCACAGCAACCGTGTCGCTCCACTTGTACGCGACCGATGGACGCAGGTGCGCGTCTCCATCGTTGGGCGACACGAAAACGAAGATCGACGGAATCAGAGTTTCCCTGCGCAGGCGATACGTGAGCCGCGACGTCACAACCTGGCGCACCTCGTCGGGCTCGAACTGCGGTGCGGGAGAGCGAGCGATCAGCCGGTCGTAATCCTGCACCCACTCGGCGTAATACTGAAATCCGGCTGTCAGGTCGGCGATCAACTCACGCTCGTACCCGGCAAGCGCCCGCAGCTGTGAATTGGGCCGGTTGGGATCATCGCCGTCCCGGTCCTTGGTGGAATCGTAGTAGGCCCCCTCGACGTTGCCGATGCCACCCAACAGGTTTCCGCGTACACTTCCCCCGTAGACCGCCAGACGCGCGTACGTCGGTAGCCCGCGCCGCGTGTCGAAGGCCTCGGGCTGTTTGC
>JAZGDW010000274.1:0-3955 GCA_036478295.1 Candidatus Krumholzibacteriia bacterium | reverse complement strand
CCCGCCCCGCACAACCCACACATCCCTGGAACCTCCCCGACACGCGTCGAACATTGGCATCTGACCGACCTCGCTAGTGCGATGCCAGCTGCAACCTTGCCTCTGGAATGAGAAGAGAAAGGGTGTGCAGGCGCCGCCAGGCACAAAAAAACCGCCTACGCAGCGACTGGGACGAGCGTGGAGCCCTTACGAACGAACGCCACCTCCACCACGTCTACCGGTGGAAATGGCGTCTTTTGGTGTTCACATCGGGCCCCCGCTACCACATCAATAGACACTTTCCCGGTATCCAAGCTACTTGGTGCCGGGAATTGTCTTATATGCACCCTTGCTCTTCTCTCCTTCGGGTCAACCTCCACTTTTTCGACGAAGAGGCTCACGAACTCCTTCTGCTCTTGAATCGTGCCCTCTTCGAAGACCTCATCAAACTGTTGGATACACTCGATGACTTCCTCGGCGAGCGAATCCACAGTAACGTCCGACTTCGGCCGCGATGCTAGCTGTTCCAGCTGAGCCTCGAGTGCCTGTCGTTCCTGTTTTATTCTCAGAAGTTTCTTGTCAACGAACTCCTTGTTTGTCGGTGTAAGGCTATCGAGCAAGCGATCGATATCGTTCTCTGATTCCTCAAGCCTCCGTTTTATGCCACGAGCCTGCTCGGCAGAGTCACCCGTCTTCCGCTCCATCCCCTTGATCAAAGCTTCAAGAAGCGCCTCCCTCCCACCCTGTGTGAGGAAGGTTTTCACGCGCTCCCGAATCAATCTTCTCACTTCGGTTTCAATAGGCTCCTTCGGAAGAGGAACCTTTGCACAGACAGCTTTCCCCTTGGCCAGGTAACCGCCACAAATGTAGTACCGCGTCTTGACACGTGTCCCGTCTTTCCGGGATTTGCCCTTGTTCACCGTCTGTCCGCTGAAGGTATGCCCGCATCGGCACTTGATGAGCCCACTCAGAAGGTACGGGGATGTCTTCGCCTTCCCGCCTACATAGGACGAGCCGTGATTACACCGGCGGCGTTGAGCTAGAATCCTTTGGGCGGCGGCGTTGGTCTCACGGTCGATGATGGCTGGATGGGTGTTCGGAACGATGATCCAATCCACCTTGTCGTTCCACTGGAGCGATTCTGGCACGATCCCTCGCCGCTCCACATGGCGCCGTCCCGAGATTCGGTGAAACTTCCCGCCTGTCCGCCGGTTATAGACAGAATCTCCGACGTATGCTGGGTGCTCGAGGATCGATTTGATCGTCGTACGCGCCCAGCGCGCCTCGCCGTTTCGCCTGACGTTCCCGGTTCCTGGTGCGAGAACGCCTTCACCGTTTAGGACCTCAACGATGTTCTTGTAGCCCAGACCCTGGTGAACATACATATCGTAGATCCGGCGGACGACTTCTACCCGCTCGGGCTCGCTAGGGACGAACCTCACTTTGTCCTTTTCAAACTTCAAGTACTGCTCTTTAGGCGCTAGGGTTCGAAGCAGACGACCATCGGCATCGAAAACCTCTCGCTTGCCACGCTGCAGGTACCGAATGCGTAGTGTGGTTCTCCCACTGGAGTCCACGCACTCCAGATCATATCCATAGGGCGGCTTCCCACCATTCCACCACCCCGCCTCCGCAGACGACACCTGGCCGCGAATGGTCACCTTGGAGAGGTCCTTCGATTCCTTGCGCGCGAAGTATTGCTTCACGGGTCGGACGATCTCGTCGGTGTCATCACCGGCAAACGATTCGCTGACGTAGACGACATCGATTCCGCGTTGCTTGAGTAGATATCGAAAGTGGCCCGCCTCATCCGAGTCTCCTCGGCTGAAGCGCTTGATGTCGTAGACGAGAACGTGGCGAAACGGGCACTCAGCCCTTTCGGCATCTTCGATCATCTGAAGAAACGCCTTCCGTCCACGCGTGCTCGTGCCGCTTACCCCATCGTCGACGTACTTCTCCACAATCTCGTACGCCTGCTCGGCGGCGTAGCGCTCAAGCTCGGCCAGTTGGTCCGGGATCGACTGGTCCTGCCGGTCCGTCGAGCAGCGTAGATACGCAGCCGCCGGTTTCGGATATTCAATGGTTGATCTCATAACACGATGTCTTCCAGCCAGTTACGGATGTTACCTCTCCGTTGGACCGTAGCAAGTCAATTGTGCGGTTTCTTGGGAGCCAGAACCCTTTGAGAAACCGCCGTTTACGACCTTGCTGATTTCTTCCTCGGCCCCTTTGCGACGCTTCTGCGCCCGGCGGAGCGCCCAGCGGGCCAGTAGGGCAAGAGCGCGAGTCGCGTCGTCCGCAGCCATTTGGCTGGTTTCGTTGCCTTCGATCGACACCCCTGCGTATGCGTTCTCACGTCTCACGGCGTCAACATACTCAAAAGCCTCAAGGTCGCGCGACGCGAGAAACCGGGGTCTCCCTAAATCGGCAATTTATTATTTTCTTGATGGAGGTGATCGGACGGAAGTACGACCCAGGTTGTCCAACCGGGCCGTGAGGAATCACCCGAGGCGCTTTTTCGACCAGTACGAATACCGTTGTCGTACGTGGTCCTCGTTCAACCCGTCGGGCCATAAAGTGGGAAAGAGGACGTTAAGGATCCTATCGGTGAGGACGTGCGCCGCGTGCGGACGCAAGCCGGCGGAACACAGCTCGTCGACGAGTCCGGTCACGATCGCATTTAATAACGCTGAGGGCCGGGGGCGTTTCGCCACCTTCTGTTCCAAGAGCTCTAGGTGTTCACCGGCGAGATGTTCAAACGTCTTTTCCGCCGCTTGCCTGAGCCCTTCCGAGGTGGCTTTCTCGTGCTGCCTTATCCAAGCGAGACTCTCTTCAAGTTCGCGCTGGCTTTGTTTTTTGAACTGGGGAGAAAACAGGGATTCGTTCGATCGGATGAATTCGACGCATTTCTCATGTCGCCTTCGCCACTCGTCTCGGCGTTTGTCGATTGCTTCTGCCAGCTGCAGATTCGCCTGCGTAGAACCGAGTAGGCCCGCGTCGGCGTCTCGAATTGCTCGAAGCGTACCCCAGCCTACCCCGTGTCGTTTGAGTTCTCGCTCGATGTCCTCGATCGTTTCATGGAGCGAGAAGTCACTTTCTGTGCGCGCCGCATGATTGTAAATGCTCAGGATAAGCTGAGCGTAGGTTTTCGGTGCGGAGTTCCGGAGTTTGGGCCAGAACGGGTCTTTAAGTCGCGGCTCGATGATACCCAACACGGGCAAGACCCAATGCAATTCCCGCTCGACTGGGCTCAGCTTTGCAAACCAGTCGTCGAATGCCCGATCCCTTTTGGGATCTCGTTTCCCCGCACCGGCAAACACCCATTGCTTCTCGCCACTCGGCCACGTATAAATCGTGGTCCCACTTTTCGTACGCCTCACCCGCTTCCACACATCCCAATACGATCTATCATCTTTGCGGTTTCCCACGAGTCTCACCACCGGGTTTTGGGACACGATCAGCGGCCGGGGTCGAATCTAACCGCTCGGGGCCGTCTGCTCTTAGGATAGCGGATGTTCCAAATTCAAGGAAGAGTAGGTGTGCGAGGATACTTGGGCGGGGCCAGGTTCGAGTCCGGCCCGGCTCCCCGGGTTGGTGTCTCAGAGCGGGATTTTGTGGGATCGGGTCAGATTCGCCACGGGTCGATCGGCTCGGGGGCGTCGGACCCTCCGTCTACGACCTGCTGCCTAGCCGAACACGGGGGCGCACGTCCAGCGCCAGGACCGTGTTCACTCTCATCTATTAATGAGGGCGATGGATTTTTTGGTAGGGACAGGGGACGCTCTCCGGCAGCGCACATGCGAGACAGAGTTAGATGCCGTTGGTGAGTGTTAGAACCAGCACGTTGAAGCCGAAACCCGTAATCGTATAGCCCACGTTGACTCCGAGGACGACAAACGGCACGTAACCGCTCTGACCTGCCGTGGCCGCCGCTCCGTTGACCGGCTCGGTGAACGCCTGAGTGAAGGGGTTTTGG
>JAZGDW010000273.1:0-15906 GCA_036478295.1 Candidatus Krumholzibacteriia bacterium | reverse complement strand
AATCGTGAGGGTACTGAACGGCCCGACACTGGACCTGGGCACTGCCCGCGACATAGACTTTAATGACGCCGATTTGGACACGGTACCGATCGACAGCTGGCTCACCGTCGTTCTCGAGGGTTCGAGCCCGGTCTACTCCATCGGTACTTGTACGGACCCGGTCAACCAGTGCGTCGGGTTTCAGATGAAATACGAAAGTGTGCGCGCTACCGTATTCGGCAGCCGCTTCGAATCACTATGGCTCCCGGAATTGCCGTTCGACAGTAACACGAACGGCCTGCAGGATACCGTGCGCTTGAATATTGGCAGTCTCGAATACCTCATCCAGGCACGTGCGGTAGACGAGTTCGGTCCGGACGCCCAGCCCGCCTGGCTGCCCATCTACGGAAATTTTGCACCGACACTGGATGACTTCAGCATCCAGCACCACGACGGCACCCTCATTCGGAACGACGATACACTGTCGTGGGATTGGTGGGCGCCCGCGAACAGCGACACGATCGACATGGCCGCGGGGGAGCGTAAGAAGCAGTTCTCGTTTGCCATCAAAGCCACGGGGCATGATGATGCCCGGGACCCGGCGGGATCGGCCATAAAATCCTGGCGGTACCTCTTTAGTGACTACGACGCTGGCGTGTTCTTCTACGGGTTCGCACGGGCGGGTTTTCAGTGGGTTCCTGCTCTGGAGACCAATGCACTGTGCGACACGTTTACGTGGCCCGTGCGCTATCCGATGGACGATGTGAACGGTGACACGGTGTTCAGCTCGCTGCCGGATTTTATCAGGGAATTCCCCGGGCAGCCTCCTATCCGGGGCTGGCGTTTCTCGGTCACGGGGCGCGACAGCGGACCGTCTGATACGTTCCAGCAGTATGTTCTTCTCGACGGCGAGCAACAACTTGTCAACCAATTCAACACAAAAGACTTCGGCCGCCGGACAAGCTCGAGTTTCGGATTTCAACGGTTCTTCATCACACTGACACGGTAGGCACTTTGCCGTCGTCCGATGTGTCCCGCATCTGGTAGACTACGCGAGGCTATTATCCGAACCTGTCAGGATTGTGGACCGACCCCGCAATCGGCGCTTACCCCCGGGATGAATGACCTCGAATAGACGAAACCTCACCCTCGCCGCTGTCCTCCTGCTTGCGCTTGGCCTGCGGCTCGCCGCCTTGAGCGTGTCCGCTCCGACGGACGACGCGTGCATCACGTTTCGCTACGCGGAAAACCTGGCCGAAGGCCAGGGATTTGTCTACAACACCGGGGAACGGGTGCTGGGAACGACCACGCCGCTGTTTACCCTGCTCCTGCTCCCGTTTGCCCTTGCCGGGCTTCCCCTGCAAGCCGCCGCATATGCGCTCGCCCTCGCCGCCGACCTCCTCGTCTGCCTGCTCGTGTACCGGCTGATCGCGCGCCCCTTCGGCGAACCCGCGGCCCTGCTGGCAGCCCTCTTCTACGCCCTCTCATACGTCGCTATTGCCGCCTGCGGCTACGGAATGGAGACGCAGGTTTTTGAGGCACTCGTCGTCATGGCGATTCTCTTCGCGGTGCAGTCGCGGTACGCGGCGACCGCGGTGGCGGTTGGATTGGCCGTTTTGACGAGACCGGAGGGTGCGCTTCTCGCGGGTATTCTCGGTGTCTTCATCCTGGCGAAGCTGCATCGACAAAGCCTGCCGTTTCCGTGGAAGGCCCTCGTTGTGTTTCTTGCCGTGACTATACCCTGGTTCGTTTTTGCGACCCTCTACTTTGGTTTCGCCCTTCCCGAATTCGGTGCTCGCAAAGCTGATCCAGCAGAACAGCACGCCCCGGCAGCTGTTGGACTTTTTTGTGCTCCGAAATCCCATGGTAGCGCTTTTGTGGGTGGGAGCAGCTGTGGGAGCGTGGGTAGGGATCCGCAAGGAGTCCGTTGCCGCGGCGGTCCTGGCCGCGTGGGTCGCCGTATACTCGGTCTTCTTCTTCGTGTCGAAGCCCCCTTTTCTAGGCGGCTGGTACTTTCCGCCGCTGGTGCTGGGGCTCGTGTGCTTGTCGGCGGTGGCGGCATCATGGGTGCTGGGCTCGATCATGCGCAGCGCGGCAAGAGGCGCCGTCGTGGCGGCGTTACTGTTTGTGGTGGCGGACGCCTTCATTCTGCCGCGAAGCTTCGCAACAGTGCGGTGGCATCGCCAGGCGGTCGACAACGTTTACCGGCCGCTCGGCCGTTGGGCCCGCGATGAGACGCGAGCCGGTGACGTGATCGATGCAGCGGATATCGGCTACCTCGGGTTGATTTCCCGGCGCACGATCCTCGATGCCGCCGCGCTGGTCACGCCGGATGTGTGGCGACATTACGTCGAACACCGCGGGTCCGCGAACTGGGACATCTCGTTCATCCTGACACGGAGACCGGATTTTGTCGTACTACCGATCCGCGGGACGGTGTATCGGAGGTTCGCAGAGAGCGATTTCCCGGCACGGTACGAACCGGTGCGGCGTTTCCAGGCAGAAGGCCTGACCGATCTGCATCCGTCTCCGGACATCACGGAACGTTACGCGAGGGAAGAGAGGTTCGTGGCCGACTACATCGTCTACAAGCAACGCCGGTAATGACGAATCGTACGGCCGACGACCTTCCGCGGAGGGACCGCGACCTTGATTCCACCCACCACCCGGGCTATACTTCTGCAACACTGCCCGCGAGTCAAAAGTCCTGATAATAGAAGCGTCCGGAGGTTTGCATGCCACTGACATATTCGAGTTACCTCAAGCTGGACGAACTGCTGTCTCTGCAGCAGCCCCGCACGGAAGGGCCCGAGCATGACGAGACGATATTCATTATCGTTCACCAGGTCTACGAGCTGTGGTTCAAGGAAATCATCCACGAGCTGGATTACCTGAAAACGTTGCTGACCGAAAACCAAACGCCGCTCGCCCTGCACACGTTGAAGCGGGTTCTCACCATTTTGAAAGTCCTGGTCGCCCAGATCGATATTCTGGAGACCATCACACCGCTGGAGTTCTTGTCGTTTCGCGACCGCCTCGAATCCAGCAGCGGATTGCAGTCGCACCAGTTTCGGGAACTCGAGTTCACCCTCGGTCTCAAGAACCGCAAGAAGGTCGACCACTATCCCGAAGGCTCGGTAGGACGCAGGCGCCTGGAGGCGCGATTTACGCAACCGGGCCTGTGGGATGCATTTCTCCGCTACCTGGCCCGCCAGGGGTATGCCGTTCCCGAGGAAGCGCTGGCGAGAGACGTCACACAGCCGAATGAGGCGTCGCCGGCCGTTCAGAAAATCCTCATAGACGTCTATCGCGACAATGCCGAAGTGCGGGCAGTTTGCGAACGCCTCGTCGATCTCGATGAAGGGTTTCAGGAATGGCGATACCGTCACGTCAAGATGGTGCAACGAACCATCGGCAGCAAACGTGGCACCGGCGGTACTTCCGGAGTGCAGTACTTGATGAATACGTTGTTCAAACCCCTGTTTCCCGATCTATGGGACATCCGTGCCGAACTCTAGGAACATGATCGACCCACAGGGACTGTACCAGCACCCCAACGCCTTATCGCCGTTCTACAGCAAGTTCGCCGTGCAAGATCGGCTTCTCCTGACGGGCCACTCACACCAGGCGTGGCCGGACTGTGGCTTCGAAGGCCAATGCCAGGCCTGGCTGGATGCCGCCGAACACGCCGATCAAAAGTGGACGTACGCGTTTGCCAAGGCCGACAGGGTGCGTCGCGGCTTCGCCCGGCTACTGGACGATTCAGGCGGTCACATCGCGTTGGCGTCGAATACCCACGAGCTCGTCGTACGATTCCTGTCGGCGTTGCCCATACGAGAGCGGCGACGGATCGTGACGACGGACGGCGAGTACCACACGATTCGCCGCCAGTTGGACCGGCTGGCCGAAGAGAATATCGATGTGGTCAGGATCACGGCTCGCCCGACCGCCACCCTGGCGGAGAGACTGGTCGAGGCACTCGACGAACGGACCGCGGCGGTACTGGTCTCGTCCGTTCTCTACGAGAGCGGCCACATCGTGCCTGGACTGGGTAACCTCCAGGGGGCCTGCAAAAAAATCGGCGCCGAGCTCCTCGTGGACGCCTATCACTCGCTCAATGTGGTTCCGTTTTCTCTCGAGCGGGAAGGATTGCAGGCGGCGTTCGTCGTCGGCGGCGGGTACAAGTACTGCCAGCTCGGTGAAGGGAACTGTTTTCTGCGCATACCGGAGCAGTGCAACCTGCGGCCCGTCATTACCGGCTGGTTTTCCGAGTTCGACACGCTCGCCGTCGCCAGGGCGGGCAGCGCGGTGTCGTACGGTGAGGGGCCGGCCCGATTCGCGGGTTCGACGTACGACCCGACCAGCCATTACCGGGCCGCCGCGGTGTTTGATTTCTTCGACGAGCACGGTTTGACGCCCGAACGCCTGCGCGAGGTGAGCCGGCACCAGGTTGGCCTGCTCGTCCGGTTGTTCGACGAACTCGATGCCGACCCAAAGCTCATCGCGCGCGACCGGTCCGTGGACCTGGATGGAATCGGGGGATTCCTCGCACTGCACTCTCCACGCGCGGGGGAGTTGTGTCGTCTGTTGAACGAACGCGGCGTCTTCACCGACTACCGTGGGGACACGCTTCGTTTGGGGCCCGCACCCTACCTGTCAGATCGGCAATTGACCGGGGCTGTCGATGCGCTGGGCGAAGTCGTGCGATCACTCTAGCGTCTGTCGAACCGGGTCGACGACGTGAAATCCGTGTGACCTGATGCGACCGGCCAAGTGCGTGGCGGTGGACAGGAGTTACTGATTCCTTTAGACTTTCCCGAAAAAGACGGAGAGGGACTCGCGCACCCCCCCCCGAGCAGGCTGACTGGAGAAAAGATTTGAAAGTAGCGATTATTGGCGGTGGTCCCGGCGGGCTCTACTTTGCCATTCAGATGATGAAGCAGAATCCGTCGCATGACGTTACGGTCATCGACCGCAATCCCAGGGGAAGCACGTACGGTTGGGGTGTTGTGTTCTCGGATACCACGATGGACAATTACCGCACCGCTGACGACAAGACTTACCGGCAGATTACCGAAAAACTCGCGCACTGGGATGATATCCACGTGCATTTTGGGAACAAGGTCATCAAGTCCGGTGGGCACGGCTTCAGTGGCATATCGCGGCAGGTTCTCCTCGAGATACTCGCGCGGCGTGCGCAAGAACTGGGCGCGAAAATCGAATTCGGAGTTCAGGTCGACGACCTCGGTGCGTTCGCCGACGCCGATCTCGTAGTCGGCGCCGACGGCATCAACAGCACGGTTCGCGGGCTGTACCAAAACCATTTTCGACCCGATATCGACGCCCGGCACTGCAAGTTCATCTGGCTGGGCACGCACAAGGTTTTCGATGCGTTTACGTTCTTGTTCAAGAAGACGGAACACGGCTGGTTTCAAGTGCACTGCTACCGTTTTGACGAGGACCTGAGTACCTTTATCGTCGAGTGCCCGGAGGAGACGTGGCGGGCAGCGGGTCTGCACGAGATGGAAAAGGAAGAGGGAATCGCGTTTTGTGAAAACCTGTTCGCCGAGTATCTTGACGGCAACCGCCTGATGACGAACGCCGACCATCTGCGTGGGTCGGCCGTGTGGTTGAATTTTCCGCGTGTCAGCTGTGAGAAGTGGCACCACAAGAACATCGTCCTGCTCGGTGACGCGGCCGCCACCGCCCACTTCTCGGTGGGTTCCGGCACCAAGCTGGCGATGGAAAGCGCCATCGCCCTGGCCCGCGCGATACACGGGCACGAAGAACTGGAACCGGCGCTGGAGGGTTACCAGGAAGAACGGCGAATCGAGGTGCTCCGCCTGCAGAGCGCGGCGCGCAACAGCACGGAGTGGTTCGAGCAGGTAGGGTTGAAGGTGAATCTGGAGCCCGAGCAATTCGCGTACAGCCTGATTACCCGCAGCCAGCGCGTCAGCCATGAAAACCTTCGCCTGCGCGACAAAGAATATTTGGAGAACTACGAGAAATGGTTCGCCGCCCAGGCCACTGGCGGGTCGTGTGACAGCGCGGTGCCCCCGATGTTCCTGCCGTTTCGTCTGCGCGGCATGGCGGTGATGAACCGCGTCGTTTGCTCACCGATGGCGATGTACAGTGCGGTGGACGGCACAGTGACGGACTTTCACCTGGTTCATACGGGGAGCCGGGCGCTGGGCGGGGCGGGTCTCGTTTTTACCGAAATGACCTGCGTCTCTCCGGACGCACGTATCTCGCCGGGCTGCGCGGGCATATATTCGGACGAAAACACGCGTGCCTGGAAACGCGTCGTGGATTTCGTGCACGAGAACAGCGCCGCAAAGATCGGGATGCAGCTGGGGCACTCCGGCCGCAAGGGTTCTACAAAACTTGGATGGGAGGGAATGGATGAGCCGCTGCCTGAGGGAAACTGGCCCATCTACGCACCGTCGGCGATTCCCTACGGGCCCGTGAGCCAGACACCGATAGAGATGACGGTCGAGGATATGGCCCGTGTACGCGACGACTTTGTCGCGGCCACCGAAAGGGCGAACGAGGCGGCGTTCGATATGCTGGAGCTCCACTGCGCACACGGCTACCTGTTATCCGGTTTCATTTCACCGATTACAAACGTCCGTACGGACGAGTACGGCGGCTCCCTGGAGAACCGCATGCGTTTCCCGCTGGAGGTGTTCGGTGCGATACGTCGCGTGTGGCCCGAAGACAAACCGATATCGGTCCGTATCTCGGCCACCGATTGGGTGGACGGCGGAATCACCATCGATGATTCGGTTGAAATTGCCCGCATGTTGAATGAACATGGCGTCGACGCGGTCGATGTGTCGACCGGACAGGTCTCACCCGATCAGAAGCCCGTCTACGGGAGGATGTACCAGGTGCCGTTCTCGGAACGGATTCGGATCGGGGTGGGCATTGCAACCATGGCCGTGGGAAATATCTACGAGCCGGACCATGTCAACAGTATTGTCGCCGCAGGGCGTGCGGATCTGTGTCTCCTGGCGAGGCCCCATCTGTGGGACCCGATGTGGACCCTGCGGGCCGCGGCGCAGCTGGGGTACGAGAACGGGAAGTGGCCGGATCAATACCTGGCCGGCAAGCAGCAGCTGGAAATTCTCTCGCGGAGGGCGAGGGAAGCACAGCTGGGACCCATTTGATCTCACTCCGCGTGGCGCGCGGCGTTGGGCATGCGGTTCGGACATACAGATGGGGGGCAGCGTGACAGAGAGACCGTTGCAGGGACAGCACGCCGTGGTAACCGGTGCGGGGCGCGGCATTGGCGCGGCCATCGCTGGGGAACTCGCCGGGGCGGGGGCCGCGGTCACGCTCATGGGGCGCACCCGGAAACGACTCGAAGACTACGCGGGGGAACTTCGCGCCCGGTACTCCCAGGAATTTCACGCGGTCACGATGGACGTGACCGATCCCGCCGCCGTCACGGAGGCGTTCGCGCGCACCCGGAAACACACCGGCGATCCAACGATCCTCGTCAACAATGCCGGCGCCGTCGAGACGGCGCCGTTCATCAAGATCGACCTCGAGCACTGGCGGCGCATGCTCGACGTGAACCTGACCGGCGTGTTCATGTGCTGCCGGGAGGTGCTTCCCGCGATGATCGCGTCGGCGGGTGGCCGAATCGTAAACATTTCCAGCACGGCCGGCCTGCACGGGGGGCGCTACGTGGCCGCCTATTCGGCCGCCAAGCACGGCGTCATCGGCCTGACCCGGTCGCTGGCGATGGAAATGGCCCGGCACGGGATCACGGTAAATGCGGTGTGCCCGGGGTACACGAAAACAGATCTCGTACTCGAGTCCGCGACGCAGGTCGCCGAACGATTGGGCCAGAGTGTCGAAGACGTAATGGACAAGTTCAAACGGGAAAACCCCCACGGCCGGTTCATCGAACCCGAAGAGGTGGCGAGGGTGGTGCTGGAGCTTTGCCTGCCCGATCAGGCAGGAGTCACGGGACAGGCAGTGGTGGTCGACGGGAGCGACAGTCTGTGAGAGAGGTCGTCCGGCTAACGAGCATTGAAGGAGACCCATGCGCGGAGCTGATTTCAAACCAAAACATTTTCTCTGGTCCGTTGAAGACAAGATAGCGACTGTTACCCTGAACCGGCCCGAGCGCAAGAATCCCTTGACGTTCGATTCGTACGCCGAGCTGCGGGATACGTTTCGAAGTCTCAAGGACGTGGAGGATGTAAAGTCGGTCGTCATCACGGGTGCAGGGGAGAATTTCTGCTCGGGTGGAGATGTGCATGAGATCATTGGCCCGCTCCTGGAGATGGACGGCAAGGGACTGCGCGAGTTCACCAGGATGACAGGTGACGTCGTCATCGCGATACAATCTTGCCCCCAGATCGTCGTCGCCGCGATCGACGGTGTCTGCGTCGGTGGTGGAGCGGCCATCGCCATGGCGTCGGATCTGCGTTACGGGACCGAGCGGAGCAAGGTCGCCTTTCTTTTTGTGCGAGTGGGCCTTGCCGGTTGCGACATGGGAGCTTGTGCCTTGCTGCCACGGATCGTGGGGCAAGGCCGGGCAGCAGAACTCTTGTACACCGGCCGCTCGATGGGCGGGGCGCAGGCGCTCGAGTGGGGATTCTACAACGGCCTGTTCAGTCCGGATGCCCTGTTGCAAGACGCGAAATCGCGCGCGCGCAAGCTTGCCGACGGTCCCACCTTTGCCCACGGCATGACGAAGAAAATGCTCCTCCAGGAATGGGACATGGGCGTCATAGAGGCGATCGGGGCCGAGGCGGAATCGCAGGCCGTCTGCATGGAGACCCGGGATTTCAGGCGGGCGTACGACGCGTTCATTAAGAAAGAAAAACCCAAGTTCGAAGGTGACTGATGGCTGATAAGACGTTTCTCTCATGGCCGTTCTTCGACGATGCGCACCGGAAGCTGGCCGCCAATGTGGGGGAGTGGGCCGAGCGTCACCTTTCCCCTGCCGACCGGTCGTCCGATGTGTATGAGTCGAGCAAGAAACTCGTCGCGCGTCTCGGCAAAGCGGGCTGGTTGAAGTTCGCGGTCCCGGCGAAGGACAGCCACCGCGCCACTCTGGACGTCCGTTCACTGTGCATCATCCGGGAGACTCTCGCCCGGCACTCGAGCCTTGCCGACTTTGCGTTTGGCATGCAGGGTCTCGGCAGCGGACCGATCTCGTTGTACGGCACTCCGGCACTGCAGAAGAAGTATTTGCCCTCGGTGGCGTCAGGGTCTGCGATTGCCGCGTTTGCCATGTCGGAAGCAGACGCCGGTTCGGACGTGGCGGCGACCGCCACGACGGCGCGAAAAGACGGATCTCATTATGTCGTAGAGGGCGACAAGACCTGGATCTCCAACGCGGGAATCGCAGATTTCTACGTCGTTTTCGCCCGGACCGGCGACGAACCCGGTACGAAGGGGCTGGCTGCGTTCGTGGTCGACGCGGATACTAAAGGCTGCGAGGTCACCGAACAAATCGATGTCATTTCTCCACATCCGCTGGGTTCGTTGAAGTTTGTCAACTGCAAGGTGCCCGAGACACAGATGATCGGCGGCCCTGGTGAGGGGTTCAAGATAGCGATGGGAACGCTCGACGTTTTTCGATCGACGGTCGGCGCCGCGGCCCTGGGTTTTGCCCGGAGGGCGCTGGACGAGGCCACGGCCAGGGCGAAGGAGAGGGTCGTCTTTGGGCGGCCACTCGCTGATTTTCAGATGACCCAGCAGAAGATCGCGGACATGGCGGTCGAGGTGGACGCGAGTGCGCTGCTCGTGTATCGGGCGGCGTGGACCAAGGACAAGGGAGCGGAACGGGTAACGCGTGAAGCGGCCATGGCAAAGATGTACGCCACCGAGGCGGCGCAGCGGGTCGTCGACCACGCCGTTCAGATCTTGGGCGGCCTCGGGGTTGTGTCTGGAAACCCGGTGGAACAATTGTATCGCGATATCCGGCCACTCAGGATTTACGAGGGCACGACCGAGATTCAGAAGATCGTCGTGGCCCGGGAGACGTTGCGAGAAAAGAGGTAGCGGATGGATATTCTACAGCCCCCGGGCTGGAAGAGACCGAGCGGGTACAGCAACGGTATCAAGGCCGAAGGGGAAACGGTCTTCGTGGCAGGCCAGATAGGCTGGGATGAGAATTGTCAGCTGGTGGGCGACAGTTTCACCGACCAGGTGCGGCAGGCCCTGGCGAACGTTGTTGCCGTCCTTGGGTCGGGCGGCGCGAAGCGCGAGCATATCGTGCGCATGACGTGGTACGTCGCCGACCTGGATGAGTACCGCTCGTCGAAAAGGGAAGTTGGGAGAATCTACCGCGAGGTCATCGGCGACCATTATCCCGTGATGACGCTCTTTGAGGTCTCTCGTCTTTATGACGAGGGGGCAAAAGTCGAGATCGAGGCGACGGCCGTCATACCCAGGGCGAAATAACCTTCGAACACAATGAAAAAAAGCCCGGATAAAAAACAAGGCGCAGTTCACTTTCCGGATGAGTTCGGTCTGGCGAACTACTATCTGTTCGACCGCATCAACGAGGGAGTTGGTGAAAGAGTCGCCGTTCGCTACGGCGACCGCTCGTTTACCTACAGCGACGTTGCGGAACGGACCCGCAGCCTGGCGCTCTATCTGCGTTCTATCGGGGTCGCGCGCGAGGAGAGGGTTTACACCGTGCTGCCGGATGTTCCGCCGTTCGCGTGGTCGTTCTTTGCCACGCTGGCGCATGGCGCCGTGGTCGCGATGGGCAACCCTTCGTCTCCGACCGGCGACCTAGCCTACGTCCTGGACTACATCCGCGCGGCGGTCCTGATAACGGTGCCCCGCGTTGCCGATGAACTGGCGGACGCTCTTCTCACGAAGCCGCACTTGAAGGCGGTGCTGCTCGTTCCCGATGTCAGGACGGGCGAGGACTGCGAAGGAGCGGTTGACACGCCCGGGTCGCTCCGAGCGGCCCGTTTCGATGTCCTGGCGATGACGGACGCACTGGAGATCGGCCGGCGCATGCAGGACAATTCCCTCCCATCCGTAAAGCGCGATGATATGGCGGTGTGGTTATTTACGTCGGGATCGACTGGCAGGTCGAAGGCGGCCGTTCATACTCATCGGGATTTCGCGTTCAATACGGAGATGTACGCGAAACGGACAGTCGGTTATCGCGCGGACGACATTACTGTAAGCGTTCCGCGGTTGTTTTTTGGATACGCGACCGGTACCAACCTGATGTTTCCCTTCGCCGTGGGTGCGACGACGTGTCTGTTTTCCGAGCGCTGCACACCGGAGAGCCTGGCGCGCGCGATCGACATGTACCGGCCGACCATCGTGACCAACGTGCCCACAATGCTCTCAAAACTTCTCGACTACGACGACGCGCTGGCCGGTGAAGGAAGACCACGACTGGATCTGTCGTGCGTGCGTTTTCATCTGTCTGCCGGGGAGGCGCTGCCCCCCACGCTTCTCGAGCGATTCACCGAGCGTTTTGGCAACGAGGTATACGATGGAATCGGGTCCGCCGAGATGTTCCACATATACGCGAGCAACCGGCCTGGGGATATCAAGCCGGGATCACTCGGGCGCGCGGTGGAAGGTTACACGATCAAGATCCTCGAAACGGATGCGGAAGGCCCCGGGTCGGCGGAATTGCCCCGGGGGGAAACAGGCGTGATGTGGGTCAAAGGGGACAGCGTGGCGGTGGGCTATTTTCAGGATCGTGACAAGAGTTGGGAAACCTTTCACGGTCACTGGTGCAGGACCGGCGATCTGTTTCGCATGGATGAGGAGGGTTACGTTTGGTTTTCCGGACGCGCGGACAGCCTGTTCAAGGTCGGCGGCGTATTTGTGGCCCCGCTGGAGATCGAAGAGTGCTTGCTGAGTCATGCCGCCGTTGCCATGGCCGCCGTGATACCCGCCGAAGAAGATGGACTGGAGAAGCCCAAGGCATTTGTCGTGGTTCGTGAAGGAGAGCAGTCACGAGTCACGGATGCCGGGTTCGGGGCTCAACTGAGGAAAGACCTGCAGGAGCATGTGAAAAAACGGCTTTCGAAGCACAAGTATCCCCGCTGGGTGGTCTTTACGGACGACCTGCCGAGGAACGACCGCGGCAAAGTGGATCGCAAGGTCCTCGTAGAACGTGAAAAGCAGGGAAAGAACCCGTGGAAATAACGCCCGGCGAATTCGATCTGGCAAAGCTGACGACCGATGAGTTTGCAAAGCTGTTGGGAGGCCCCCGACCGGTCGTCGTAATGATCCCCGTGGGATCGGTCGAACCCCACGGACCCCACTTGTCGCTCGTAACCGATACCGTGATTTCCCACAGTGCAGCCTTACGAGCCGCACGGATACTCAAAGACGGAGGGCTCGTTGCGCTGGTCGCCCCGGTCGTCCCCTATGGCGTGACGGAATGTGCGGCGGCGTTTAGAGGGGCGATTTCGGTGTCGCCGCAGGCACTTACCGGCTTCTTGCGCGACCTGGTGGAGGCGTTTCTCGCCGATGAGGTGGCCCACGTGTGCCTGGTGAACAACCACCTCGAGCCCGATCACGACGCCGCAGTACGGGCGGCGATCGACGGAATCACGGACGGCCGGGCGTCGGTCGCGTCTCCACTGGCCAGGAGGTGGGCACGAACGCTTTCCCGCGAATTCAAGAGTGGCGCCTGCCACGCCGGGCGATACGAGACCTCGATCATACTGGCCGCGACTCCGGAGCTGGTGAACGACGAGGTGCGCAAGGAGTTGGCGGAGGTCCCGATTAGCCTGTCGGATAAGCTGAAGTCCGGTGTGACCGACTTCGCGAAAATGGGCCTGTCGCGCGCGTACTCAGGTTCACCGGCGGACGCGTCGACCGCCCACGGCGACGAGCAGCTGGCCAGACTGGCGACCATGGTTGCGACCGAGATCCGCGAGGGCCTCGCCAGGCTCGCCGGCCAAAGTTGAGCGGCGTGCCGTCAGGTGCCTGGCGGTCGATCACGCGGGGTGACGCCCCGGTATCGCTGGTTCGTTGGCCGCGTTTCCTTGCGGTCGATCGTCTCTCACCATTTTGGCGCGACCTGTGGGTGGCAGGCTTGATCTCACGCGGGACTCGTGATAAAATCGATGTACCAGCTCAGCTGAGGATCGCACGACAGCCGCGCGACACTTCCCGACGCGATGAGCAGTGTGGCAGAAGCGGCAGATGATGCGCACCGCCTCTCCTTGACCACCGACTACGAAAGGGAACTGTTCAGGGGGTAATATCATGGCATGGTTTACGCGTTTTACCCGGTTCGGCGATGTGCACCTGGTCTATGCCCAGGAAAAAGACAATTCCTGTGGCATAGCGTGCACGATGATGACTGTCTTCAAGATCAACAAGCTTTCCCTGTCGACCGCGATACACGCCGAAAAAGACGTATACAAAGTGTACAGCAAGGTGTCGGGCTCAACCTACGATGGGAGCAGCTATAGCTACGCCGACCACCTGGCGTCGACGCTCAACAAGTTATCCGTAGGCACCTGGATCGCCAAGTACGTCGGCCCGAGCAGCGTCGCACAAACCGTCCTCGACAAAGTCGGCACCGTTTCGGCCGTTCGCGGCCCGACGATATTCGTCAAGCCCATCATCGTGCTGCTGGAATGGACCGACGGTCCGGGCGCCCACTTTGTCGTGGTCGACACCGTCAGGACAGCGGCCGGTAAGAAGTACGCCACCGTGTGTGATCCCTGGGACGGCCACGTCCACGTGACCCGCCTGCAGAAGGGCAAGACCCTGGCGTACACGGGTGCCAAGGTCCCACTCTCGTGGGATCTTGGCGGCAAGCGTCACGAGTATGCCAAAGCAACGCCTGGCGAGACCAATGGATGGGTTGTTTGTCGCCAGAGTTGATCCACGGGTCCGCCCCGACATGTTTGTTTGAGCTGGATATTTTCCGGGTGAGCCTTGTCGGCACCGTTTGCCCAAGCGGGCGCCGGCCGGCTGAAATTAGACTGATATAAGTATCACCGCTTCCCGAAGCGGAACCGGAGTGCCGTTGGGCGAGCCAAACCGGGGCTTGTCCGGAGAGCGGTTTCGTGCTAGCCTCCTCCCCTGCCTTTGCAGGAACGGGGTTTCCCCGCGCTGCGGTTAGTAGCCCACACACAACAGTCATAAGTCACCGGAAGACGAGCGACACCGAAATGACTCGATCGGTCGTGCAAAGCCTTTGTTTCTTCATCGTCGCCTGCGGGTTGCTGCTGGGTGCGGCCGTGCCGTCTATCGGCCAGGACGCTCGCCGGGACCCACTGGAAGCCCGCGTCAGCGAACTTTTCGAAAACCGGTGTGCGCGGGCGGGCTGTCACGCCGGTCCCGTGGCGCAACAGGGTATGGACCTTAGCCGAGGGCGCTTCTACGCGTCTACGGTAGACGAACCCAGCGAGGAACGGCCGGAGCTCAAGCGCGTGCACCCCGGTCAGCCGGAGATCAGCTACCTGGTGATGAAACTCAGGGGGGCCGCCGGCATCGTGGGCACGCAGATGCCGCTGATCGGGGAAAAGCTCACCGAGGAGGAAATCGGCCTCATCGTAGACTGGATCGCGGGCATCGACGAAGTGGACCAGAGCCGCAAGGCCAATCCGCAACCCGACCGGGTGTACCCCTTCGATGGCTGGAGGATCGTCAACCTTCCGACCACACGCACTTTGGACGCCCGGAGTTTTCTCTTTTTGATCTCTCACAGGTTCAACCCGACGCTGCGCGACGGGTACGACGCCTTCTTCGGTCTCGACGGCAGCGGCATCATCCTGTTGGAGCTGGGTTATGCCGTCAGTGACGAGCTGCTGTTGACCCTTGGGCGAAGTAATGCGTCGGACAACGTGGAGCTGCAGGCGCGGTACCTCATCAAGCGCCAGGCAGTGGAGGGGAATTGGCCGGTCGACGTGTCCTTGCACACGACGCTCAATTGGGTCTCGGAAGATCCTCCCGGTGTGAAGGGTCGTTTTCGTGACGACGCCGTGAAATTCACTGCCCAGCTGACGCTGGCGCGCGAGCTGCCGCACGACATAGGGCTTGCCGTCGTTCCCGGCATCCTCTTTAACGCCGCCGAGAAAATCGAGGGTGAGGATCCCGTGGTCACGATCGGTCTCGGGGGGCGGTGGAGGTTTTCGCGGAATCTTTCACTGCTCGCGGAGTGGGTGCCGATTGTCGGCGGTTACGTCCGCACGACAACGTTCGGGAACGATATCCGCTTCGACAGCTGGGGCGGCGGGCTGGAGATTACGACGGGAGGTCACGTGTTCCAGATCGTCCTGAGTAACACTGTCGGCCTCGCGACCGACCAGTATCTGCGTGGGGGAGATCTCGATATCGGGAAGCCGGATGTCCGGCTCGGCTTCAACATCTCCCGGGTCCTGAACTTTTTTTGACCCAGGCAAGTAATCAGCCATGAGGATCTTGCGAGTCAGTATTCCGTTGCTGGTGGCAGTGGCGTTCGCGTGGGGCTGCGAGCACGCCCCGCCGTTCGAGGCGGCCGGCGGCCCAACGACGGCGACATTCGCCAGTATTCAAGCCAACATCTTCAGCCGCAGTTGTGCGATTACCCAATGCCATATCGGTTCCAGCGCGCCTTTGGGCCTCGACCTGAGCGACGGCCGCGCGTTCGGTAACCTCGTCAAGGTTCGAAGCGCGCAGGTGCCGGCCCTGTTCAGGGTGGATCCGGGCGCGCCGGACAGCAGCTACCTCGTTCTGAAGGTCGAAGGCGTGGGAGGGATAGTGGGCGCGCAAATGCCGCGGGGACGAGCGCCGCTGGCGCAGGATGAGATCAACGCCATTCGGCAGTGGATCGCCGGTGGAGCCAACCCTTAGCGGAACAGACACCGCACGTCGCCTGCGAGAGTCGCAAACTTCACAAGTTGAATGACGCAGCGCTTGCCTTGGGAGAGCCACGGTCGTATAATTCGAATGCCCCACGAGACCACCCGCACCAGG
>JAZGDW010000272.1:0-3959 GCA_036478295.1 Candidatus Krumholzibacteriia bacterium | reverse complement strand
CGACGTGGCGGGCGCGCATCTGGCCTTCGACCATCCGCCGCCTCTCCGCCAGCCGCGAGGCGGGCTCGGATTGGGGTGGCGTCGTGTCGGCCATAAACGAGAGTCCAGACCGGTGAGTGTACGATGCCGCGTTGACTTGGCAACCGATCGATCACCGAGCGCCGAAACGCAACAATGCGTAAACGCCGAAACAGGCCGGGTGGACCCAGGTGGTTACCCACCCGGGTCCACCCGGCCTGTGACAAACCGCGCGCGTGTCAAAGGTAGCGTCGTACGCCGGTGTATGATACGATGTTGTCGTTGACCGCTCTCCGGAGGCCACGTGTGGGACAGGTTATAGAGGCCACCTTCTCGTGGGCGATTTGGCCGTCGGATAGCCAGATTTGGCGTGAGGCCCCTGATGCCCGTTAAGAAATCGACAGCCCGAAATAATCGAAAACGCTCGGCCAAGAAGCGAGGCACTTCCCGTCGCCACCCCGGCCCGCTGACGAATCTGTCCATCGAAGGATTTCGCGGGATCAGCCAACTCGACATCGATGGGCTTGCTCCGCTGACGGTATTCACCGGCGACAACGGAGCGGGGAAAACGACCGTACTGGAGGTGGCCTTCGCCGTGTGTGGCCGTACGACGCCGGCGTGGATTCTCACCCTTCAAGCTCAGCGCGGATTGGGGGCTTTCTCAAAAGAGGGACCGTCGTATCTGGGCCTTTTTTACGGCCCGTCGGAAACCGGATGCGCAAAGTTATCTGCGGGCACTAAGAACGGGACAGAACTTCGGCTCGAAATCGAACGTACTGAGGCAGGCCCACAAACGGTCTTACTCGAACCGACCGAAACGGCAGATCTTGCCGACCTGCCAAAACACGCCTCCGCCCTCGAGTTTCGAGCGTATGAGAACGGGAAACTCGAGAATAAGTCACAACTGGTTTGGACGTTCACGCCCCCAGACCGTGGACAACTGGAACCGCGCGGTGGCAAGCTCGGCCACCCGCGCGCGATGTTCCAGCACCCCCCTGGCGGAAGACTGGCGCAGGAGGAGAAAGCGCGCTACGGAGATGCACGCGAGTCCGGTCGGGACCGTGCGGTCATGGAACTCGTGCAGTCTATTGATCCTCGAATTGATGATATCGAGTATCTCCAAACGACGCGCACGCAGTACTTCCGGACAAAGCTCAAGGACGGGCGTACGCTGCCTCTCGGAATGCTCGGCGGCGGCGTAGTCAACGCCTTTCGCTTCGGAATCAATCTGGCACACGTCCGAGACGGTTTCCTCGCGATCGATGAAGTCGAAAACGGGTTGTACTACCGCCGGCTGCCGATGGTCTTCCGGGCCCTCGTGCAAGCCCGTGAGCATTTTGGTACACAGTTGATGCTGGCCACCCACAGCCACGAAGCGCTTTCCGCGATCGTCGAAGTCGCCACCGAGCGAAACGCTGAGCAGTTTGCCGTTGTACACTTGCGACGTGATTCCGACGACCTGGTCCAGGCCACCACCATTCCCGGTCCGGACGCCAAGTCATCGCTCGATCATGGGTACGACCTGCGATGATCGACCCTCTCGACAGGCCCAAGCCAGGACCAATGACATTCGACAGGGGCGACACCGTTATTCTCTGCGAAGGCTTCGATGAATGCGCTGTGCTTCGAAAGCTCTGCGCGGATTGGAAACGACCGCCGAAGATCGGTACCTGCTCGGAAGGGAAAAACTAGGGAGAGGAGATCAAGAATCTCGCGCTTCAAGTCAAGACGCACGGCGTAGCAGTACTCGGGCTTATCTTCGATGCAGAGAAAAGCCGGGATGCTCAAATAACAAAGATCAAGAGGTGGCTCAAAGGCGCCGGATTGACCCCGCCGGAAGCTCCCCTCCGGGTGAAGAGATCTTCGCTCGATGGAGCATCGGTTCATACGGCCTACCTGATCAATCCTCACGGCAAGGATCGTGGCGCAATCGAAACGTACTTTCTTCCGCAAATCCAACTGACGAAGCGGTGGCTTTGCATCGAGAAGCTACTTGATTGCTACCGGGAGCACGACGCCACCAAAGTGCTTGAGGAAAAGTTGATTGTTCGAACATTTATCGCCCACGAGAACGGCCGCAATACCGGGCTCAACGCTGCCTTCAATGCCGAGATTCTGAACTGCGATGACAGGAGCTTTGATCCCGTGCGGAAGTTTCTGTCGCTTCTTCGCAAGGCGTCGCCCGTGGAGTAGAATCGTAAACCGCCTGCGCAGCGCTATCCGCGGCAGGAATCGTTTCCGGGGCAGTTCACCGTGCAGGTGCGCCCCGGGCATTCCACGATGGTCATCTCTCGCTCACCGTCCTGGCCGTTCCACTTGACCTTGCCCTTACCGCGATTGTTGAGCACCATCGACTTGGTGCCGCCCCCGTTGTCGATGGTCAGCTCCGTTCCGCCCGGCAGGCCGGAAGTGACGATCGATTTGAGCTTTCCTTTCTTGCACTTGTTCTTGAACTTGTTTACCGATTGGCAGTCGATGCCTCCCCCGACCGGCGTTAGCAGAAGCTGGACATTTTCGCGCCTGTTGAGATCAAGTCCGTAGGCGACGATCTGGCCCCGGTCGTTGATGTCCATCGCACTGCGAATCTGAATCTCGAGCGAAGGCTCGATCAGGGAGGTCAGCTCTTGCGTTCCCGTCTCGGGCGTCCAGCGGAACGATCGGCCCGGGTCAGTGGCCGAACCGACGACGTGTCCGCGTTTGTTGATCGCCACGGCAGAGTTCCACCTGCTGACGCCGGGGATAACCCGCATCCCCACGCCATCGGTGTACACGAACGCCGTGCTGCTCTCACTTCTTCTCGATGTGCCCACGATCTGCCCCGCGTTGTTGATGCCGAACCCGAACGAGTCCTTGTGTCCCGGCAGGAACCCCAAGTACAGGACTTCGCCGTCGGCGTCGATTCTGACCGCTTCCCAGCCCCCGCCGTAGGTCTTCTCGAAGTAGCCCGTGACCTGGCGGGAGTCATTGATGCCTGTGCCTCGGCCCGACAGCAGGCTGACCATCCCACCATCGTCCGTGTACCGAAACAAATGCTTGGGGCGCCCGAAACTGGGGTCGCCCGAATATCCAGCCATGTCTCCGTTCTCATTGAGGCCCGGTCCGGTGCTGAGCGGATCGTTTTCAATCGTTCCCAGAAGTGTGTACTCGCCGTCCTGGAATCGCCACGCCTCCCCGCCGTCTCCCCCGCCGTCGCCGGCGATCACGCCGGCGTCGTTGATGTCGCGGGCTCCGTAACGAAGGGCATCCCGCCCCGGCGGCGCTGGCAGCAGGACCATCCCCTCGTCCTGCGACCATTTCCACGCCCGCAGGAAAAACGGGTTGCGTTGAAACTGGGCCCATCCCACGATGTCGCCGTGGTTGTTCAGGCCCTGAGCGACCCAGTTGAACGAGTCTGGAACGGGCGGGAGCACGGTGACCTCGTATTCCACACTCTCAGCCCATGTAGGGCCACCGGTGAGGGAAAACAAACCCGCGATCGTGATCGTGATCGCGACCGACACACGCAGCTTCATGGTTGCCAGCATTGGGCTTCTCCTTTGGTTTGACTCGCCACACCTTCCAGCTTGGTCAATTGCCCTCTTGTGGATCCGAAAGCCAGTGACCGTCAAGAAGCTATGTGCAAGAGGTGTGCCATCCCGGACAGCCTGTCTTGGCCGGTTGTCGGGCGTGAGGAGGGGATGGAGCGCGTGCACGCTCGCGGTCCGCGAGTTTTCACCATTCCTGGGCGTCCTCGAATTCAGGCAATTCCTTGCCTGTGAGGATGCGGCGCCGAAACCCGGCTCCACCCCAGGGCCTTGACATTCCTGCCGTTTTCGCGTCTCACCGTTTCGACGTTTCGACGTTTCGACGTTTCGACATTTCAGCGTTTCAAGGTTTCGGCGTTTCGGCGTTTCGACGTTTCGGCGTTTCGACGTTACGACGTTTCGACGTTTCGACGTTTC
>JAZGDW010000271.1:0-3234 GCA_036478295.1 Candidatus Krumholzibacteriia bacterium | reverse complement strand
AGCGGATAGAGCATCGGATTTCTAATCCGAAAGCCGTGGGTTCGAATCCCACCCGGCGCGGTCGAAAACGCGGGTCTTTTTTCGTACCCATGTCCTCGGATAGCAGGACGGAAGCAATCAACAAGCCAGGTTGGTCTGTGAATTATGCTACAGATTCAGTGAATCTCTTTTATTACCGACAGGTAAAGAAAATACTTGACAAGGACATCAGGAAGACGTATTCTCGCCAGCGCCGTATCAACTGGGAATGGTGGCATGCTATCGCTTTCTCGTACGACCGGTTACGCGATCCTGGCCATGAGTTGTATGGGTGACCGTCGAGGCAGCTGGCTTCTGGCGAAGGACATCGTTGCGTGCACTCGCATCCCGGGCCCGTATCTGTCCAGAGTCTTGCATGCCCTGGGCAAGTCGGGGTTGGTCCTAACCAAACGCGGTTATCGGGGCGGCTTTGCACTGGCCCGGCCCAGGAACCGAATCACCCTGTTGGATGTTATCGAGGCAGTTGAGGGGCAAGCCTGCCAAGACCGCTGCGTGCTTGGGCTGACCGAGTGTTCCGACGAGCGCGGTTGTCCGGTACACGAGTTCTGGAAGGCTGAGCGGGTTAAGATCAGAGCCAAACTCCGGCGGATTTCGTTTGCAGACGTAGCGGCGTTCGAATGTGGAGCAAGGGAACACCTTGCTACGTGCGCCGTGTATCGCCCGCCGAGCGTCCGCACGCAAGCGAAAAAACTGAAGGCCGGGACGGCTCGTGATGAATCTCGCCGAGGTGGTGCGCAAGGGCGTGCTGTAAAGCGTCGGCATGGACCCACCAAGAAAGCTAGAGCCCGGAAAAAATGAGGCAAGGACTCAGCGTTCGAGGGATCATTGGAACGCGAAGTGTAGGAATTATTCACGGCGTAACTTCAGCCGAATCGTGTTTGCCGTCCTAGCCAAGTTGAAAGGAATTGGTGGCGCGGGAAATGCGTGAGAATCCACAAAATAACTGCACCCCAATAGTATGCGCTATCTTGGCGATGGTGATATTGAGTGGGTCTCGTGCCTTGGTGGCCCAAACGACCCCGTCGTATCCATTGGATACAACCCGCACCGATTCGTATCTATCGGATACAACCAGCACCGATTCGGTGCGCGAGCGTAAGGATAATCGGGCGAGCAAATACCTCACCGGCGACTGGGGAGGTGCTCGCTGTGAGCTGGAGGATGCCGGGTTGTCGCTCAGACTGTTTTACAACCAGCAGTACCAGCAAAACTTCCGGGGCGGACTGGAGACTCACAACGGTCACCGGCTTTCGGGCAGCTACGATTTCCAGATTGCCCTTGATCTTGAAAAGATGGGCTTGCTGGAAGGAGGAAGCTTCTTCATCGAGACCAAGGGTCATTGGTCGGACGGCATCAACCCAAGCAAGGTCGGCGCCTTATTCAACGTCAACGACGATGCGATCGGCGATCATCCCGTTTTCATCAACAAATGGTGGTATCGTCAAACCTTCGCGGGCGAAAAAATTGATCTGCGTCTCGGCGTTCTTGAGACCACGAAAGACCTCATCGATGTAAGCCCGTACGCCTACGACGAAGACAAGAATTTTTTCAACGCCCTCTCGATCCATAACGCCGCGATTCCACACCGGATCGGCATGGGGGCGTCCCTGAAGATCCAACCGGTCGACTGGTGGTATCTACAGATAGCCGCGATCGACGCGCAGAGCCGACCCCGTCGTACCCGCTTTGACACAGGCTTTCACGGGCGGGCGTTGTTCCTGGGTTTTGCGGAGGTCGGGTTCACGCCCCAGTGGCAGTCAGCCAAGGGCCCGATGCCCGGCCGCTACCGCGTCGGCGGGTGGTACGACCCGCGTCCCAAGACCGTGTTTCGGAATACTCTGGACGGTCGGCGACGCACGCGGCAACGGGGCGACGACGTTGGGTTCTATGTTGGTTTCGACCAGCTTGTGTGGAAGGAGAACGACGACCCGAAGGATACGCAGGGTCTGGGAATCTACGCCCGATACGGGCACGCGCATGGTGATGTCAATCGCGTCAGCGACTACTGGTCGGCGGGCATGTCGTGGCAAGGATTGTTTCCGACGCGTGATCAAGACGTGCTGGGTTTAGGCGTATCACAAGCGATTCTTTCCAGCCGGTTTCGCCGGGAAGTGCACGAGCAGGCGGATCGCGAAACCGTCTACGAGTTGTACTGCGCGATCCATTTAAGCCCCTGGCTGATCATCTCCCCCGACCTGCAGGTGATCACCAACCCCGGGGGAGACAAAGACGACCGGGATGCAATTGTGGGCGGTATCCGAGTCCGCGTGATCTTTTAGCGTTTTAGTGAAGGAGTGAGGTCGATGAATCAATTTCGTGGAAGTAATCGTTTCGTAAGGGCGTTGGTTTGCTTTGTTCCGGGTTCAATGCTGCTGGGCGGCAGCTGCACGAGCGACATTCGTGAGAGCATATTGGCTGCGGGTCAGACCTTTGCCAGCCAGGCTACAACCACGGTTCTCGAGGCCATTTTCCCGGTGGACGATCTGGTCTCGGCTATAACTGATGCGCCAGCGGAGTAAGTGCTCACGGAGCACTATTTGTTTTTGTAAGAGTTCACCAGCCGTGTCTCATGGAGGCAGAACATGACGGAAACCCAGGTTGACCAAGGAATTGATGACGCGGTCGACGATCAGCGGCACACCCCGCCTGGCGTGGCCTACAACGTGCTGCCGGAGGAGGAGGTTGGCACGTCCGGCGTCGGTTCACGTTTCGTCCGTGCATGCCGTGTGCAAGCTCGCCCTACACCAAGATCTGCCCCACGGGCGCGCCCTACCACGGGGACGACGGCATTGTCGCGGTGGACTACGATAAGTGCATCCGGTACCGCTACTGCATCGCCTCGTGTTGCTACGGAGTGCGCTCGTTCGGCCACGGACACGGTCACCGCACGTCGGCGACAGAAAAAAGGAACATGAGGAGCGTAGCCAAAGACGCCCGAATCGGAGGCGAGGGAGAGCATCCTTCTGAAGGTTAGCGCCATGGAAACGGAAATCATCTATCACATTCAGCCCGGTCCTTTCTGGGATTGGAAGGTCGCGCTCGACCTTTTTCTCGGTGGGGCAGGCGTCGGTGCGTTGATCCTCGGCGTTCTCCTCGATGAACGATTTAACGGGAAGTACCGGCGGATCTGCCATACAGCGGCGTGGCTCGCACCGCTGCTCATTCTCGCCGGGCTCGCACTCGTCATGCTCAAGA
>JAZGDW010000270.1:0-3704 GCA_036478295.1 Candidatus Krumholzibacteriia bacterium | reverse complement strand
GGACAGCATTGGCAGAAAGCCGAACCACTTGCGTCTGCGAACGGGTTTTTATGAGATATAGGGTATCTCGCATATCGGCGTGGAAAGTAGCGGTAAGCAGTCAAAAGCCGCTTCAGGGGCAAAAAAGAGGGGTCAGCGGTGGAATCCTTCAACGAAAAGCATTAATATAACGATAAGAGTTCTTGCGAAAATAGCCAGAAAACGACCGTTTTATCGAAGTTCTTGTCCTTAGCGCTATTTTACGGGCGGATATGCACAACACCCTTAATTCCCTCGCGATGGCCACCTCGGCTCTCGCACAGGCCGGACTGCCCTTGCTCATTCATTGATCTGAAAGCCCGGACCCGTGCTATGTGGAGATTTCTTCAATGGCTGCTCCTCGCCGCGCTGGTGCTTCCCGGCCTGCTGCCCCAGCGCCTGGATGCCCAGCCCATCCCGAAAGAAGACTATATCCAGTATCTGCCCCTCTCCTATGCGCAGATCAAACGCCAGGCCGACGCCACGGCGGCGTTGACCCTCTACGGCGACCCCGACGACCCCGCCTACCGCGACGTCGAACCGCTCGACGGCATCGACGACCGGCGGCATGACGTGTTGATGGATCTGGCTGTCCGCTTTGCGCCCTACATGGTGCAGAACACGACCGCCATCCCGATGGACCATAAGAAGTTCTTCGAGCAGAGCGCCCGTTTCCCCCTCTACGTCGATACCTGGGACATTTTCCCGGAAAAGCCAGCCATCCTCTCCACCGATGCCATCGACTTCGTCGCTCTAGCCACCGACTCCTGCGAGATGTCGGCCCGCGCGAGGCCCGACCCCGGGAGCGCCCTCTCTAACGAACCACCGCCCCCGCCTGTCGACCCGACCCGCGACGACTGCCGACTGCTCGGCTTGCTCGACGAGTTTCACCCCGAGCACCCCACCAACGAGCGGTTCCATACCGCCGCCGTTGCACCCGACAAGGAATTGTTCAAGGTGATGTATTTCGACTACCCTGGCTACAGTCCGAAGACGTGGCGGGAAGTGTACCGAGATGCGTATACCGACAAATTGCCCCTGAAGTACCACTCCTTTATCAAGTCTTACGTCCATCCCTTCATCCACACCATCCGCTCTCTCGACGGCGAGGCCCGGGGCTACGAACTGGTGTACCAGTACTGGTTTTTCTACGCTTTCAGCGACGGCGGCAACAACCACGAGGGCGACTGGGAACACATCAACGTGGTGATCTCGCCGCGCAGCCGCATCGGCCAGCACCTCGGCCCGGCGGACATCGAGCAGATGATGACCACCGGCGCCTCCGGCAACGATCCACTCGTGATCAGCCGTGTCGAATACGGCTTTCATCACAAGGTGATGACGTTGGACTATGCCCAACCCAACGTCTACCTCCCCCGAGAGGCATGGGAAGACGATATCGACCACCGCACCGAGGAACGCGCGAGCCAATCCTGGTTCTGGCGAAAAATCCGATGGCTGGCCTACCACGACGACGCCGAAACCGACATCAACACCCACCCCGTCGTCTACATCGGCGCCGATAACAAAGGACTCGATCAACTCCTCAACATGCCGGGAGGCGTCAGCCGAGATGCGCACGGTAACTATCCGTTTCCCGGCCTTTATAAGGGCGGCGGCCCGTCTCTGGCGGCCGAACAAATCGAAACGCATTTCGATCATCGCGCCCACGCCCGGAAAGACCCGGAAAGACCCGCGCGCGAACCCGCCTACGGACGGGGCAACATGGTGCCGTTCGACGACCGGGAGCGGCTGGAACTCGTGCCGGACTGGGAGCGCGTCATCGACTTGATGGACGAGAACCCCGAGGCCCGCCGCGAATGGAGTTGGCTCGTGTTACCCATCCGCTGGGGGTTCCCGGCAACAGCCTCGCCCGGTGCGGGTATCGTTAAAAACGCCGATACCGGCAACACGCCGCCGCTCACGCCTACCTACATTCCGGGGTGGAACGTGGTGGGGCCTACGATCTACTCAGAGGACTACGACCCGCACCTGATCCCGGCTTTCTTCCCCCAGCAGTGGCAGGATAACTTTATAAATAGTTGGGGCATCTTAAACCTCACGCTGCCGACGTTGGTGAGCCTCCCGCCGTTCGACATCGGCTGGCGGATCTTGTCGTCGCCGTTGCGGGTTTTTTCCAAGCAGGAGTCGCCTATTTTTTATCCCGTGCAAAATTTCCCGTTTCGATTCATCGGTATCTCCTCGGGGGTTGCCAATGAGACAGTCACCGATGATTTTCTCGGCCTGCTCAATAACCAACAACAATTCGACGAACTCCTGGCGCGCCAGAACCAACACCTGGCCGAGCATAATATCGTCGTCATTGAAGGCGAACCACCCGTGTTTGATTTCGACATCAGCACGGCCACGGCGCCCTTTGTCCAGGTGTCTTTTTATCTCGGCGAACGGTTTCAGAGCCAGAATACGATCCACCAGTTCCGGCATAAATTCACGGGCAACAGCGATTTGCCCGTGTCCTACATCATCACGTCCGAGCTCAACTTATGGGAATACGCCGGGAGCATGCGGTACAACCTGCTCACCGGCAACTTCCGGCCCAGCCTCATGCTCGGGTATGGGTTGAGCTGGTACCGGATGGAGGAAACCCGAACCAACGGTGAACTCCTCGACACGCCCAATTCGCCGTTTATCCGGCTGCCTTCCTTCGAGCATCCCACGAGCTTCCTCCCCAACACCTGGCATTGGGGCCTGGGTCTTGAATTCATCTCGATCAAGAGCTTTGCGCCACCTCCCAAAGGCATCGACGTAAGCCTGGGGGTTGAATACCGCCTCTTTTACAACAACCTGGGCCTGGATTTTGAGGACCTACCCGTTGAGTCGTTTATTCGAGCCGGGTTTTCGGCAGATCGGTTTCCGCAGAATCAACAAATCAATCGGAGCGTCTTTCACTTTGTTCTTACCTTGAGCCTTTAAACGAGCCGTTGTGGGACGTGTGATGTCTTCTCACGCTAGCTCCACCCTTCTTTGCAGGCAGGGTAACGATGACGCGTCGTTGGTCAGATGGCGAGGATGGTTTTCTTACCATCGGGTCATAAGATCAGCAACGGCGCGCGAGCTCGGTGCGGGGCACCTTCCCAAGTCAGGGTGTACGCCACATTCATACAGAAAACAACTCTAAGCTATTACACGTCCAAGTTGGGGACTGTTACCCCCTCGGTTTGGACGTGTAATACCGGAAAGGACCAGGATGTTGGACGTGTAAAACGTATTACACGTCCAATTTTTGTCGCCAAACGCTCTGGGTTGGACGTGTAATAGCTTAGCGTTCAAAATTGCACCGATGTGGCGTACACCCTGAGTAGGGGAGAGGCCGTACTTTATTTCGCTCTCTTTAGAAAAGACGAAGTTTGTGGAGCGCCGCAAAGTGGCGTACTCGAGCTAAAAAACGCATGTTCTTGCTCCAACCATACAATCCTGTTCCAGGATGCCAACGACGCGTAACTCCCTGCCAAATACACGATCACTGGCTGGAAGCGATGGGCAGCGGGCTGCCGTGCTCCAAGAAGCCACCTATTTAATGATAACAAATTTGCCTTTTTGAATTTCGCCGGTTTCGAGGTTTTTCACCGTGAAGAGATACAGCCCCGTAGCGGGATTGAGACCGCTGTCCGAGAGTAAGTCCCACGAATGCTCGCCGCCGGGCAGGCGGCGTTTGCTGCCGGCGA
>JAZGDW010000027.1:0-11327 GCA_036478295.1 Candidatus Krumholzibacteriia bacterium | reverse complement strand
CTACCGAAGCGACCAGGTCGAAATCGAAGGTCTCATCATTCCTCAGGAAATCGGTGAGGAAATGGAGCTCCCACTCGGGCAGCAGGTCGACGATGAGGATCCGTACCCCTGCCTTTTCGGCTTCGATGACGATGTCCCGGCGGTTGTTCTCCACTTCGGCATCATAGCCGTCCACGTCCACCTCGAGAAGGAACTGGCGTCGCCCCGCCTCCGGGAAATCGACCGGTATCTGCTGCACCAGTTCCCGTGCCTGAGGCGTCATCAGGGTATCTTTTTCAAAGACCGTCTTCCCCGATTCACGCAGTCGCAGGTGAACCCGTTTGACGTCTCCACCGGAGTAGTGCAGGGTAGCCCGTATCACGGAACGTGCGGGCGCTCGCACGATGCTGTTATAGTCAACATCCTTGATGCGTACGTCTTCCGGCGCGCTGGTGTCACCGAGGCCAACGGTAAACACCGGCACCTCGGGCAGCGGCTCCCGCACGAGGCGCTCTTCGGTTTCAACCCCGTCGGACAGCACGACGAAAGCAACGATATTTTCCCCCTCGTGTTTCTTGTGGAGACTGACCAACGAGCGCCTGATCTCGGTTCCCTGGCCGTCAGCAGCCAGCGTGTCGCCCGTCCCCGAAGTCAGGCCGGCGGAGAAGTACGCCTCGGCCGATCGTCCACCCCGGGACCGGATTACTTCATTTAGCTTGGCGGCAATGTCCCGGGCACGACTGAAACGGTCCGGGCCTTTGTCCCACCCCACCGCAGGCAGGCTCATACTGGTCGACCGGTCGACGAGCACCAGGACCTGCGGGGACTCGCTCTTGCTCGAGTGGCGGATGTAGCGCGGATCCATGAGGAGGAAGGCCAGCAGGACGAAGGCACACGCCCGCAGGCTGAACAGAAACCACCGGAGCCCCGGTGATAAGGACGGCGTGGTCCCCCGATAAGCGACGTACGCCACCCCGAGCAGCAGAAGCCCGAGGATGAGGACACCGGCTTGAAAATCCAGACCCATAGTCGAAATGCTCGTCGAAGAAATGAAGATCCGCCGGCACCGTCGGTAGCGTAGCCGCGCATCACCCACATATACACGCGCCTGCGGCTGTGGTGCCGTTCTTCACACCAATATACCGGTACAGTGGAAAAAGGTTAAGGGTAAATGGAGCGTGGAGACCGCAAAATGCTTGTCTAACCCGGGGTGGCGCTCGACCGGGCAAAGGCGTCGACGGCCTCCGTGGCCGTCGAGTAGGCCTCGAGAATCGACTGGAACTCGAGCAATTGGAAGACCTCGTACACGTCGCCGACCATTCCGGCCAGCTTCAGGTCACCGCCGCGGTCGCGAATGCCCTTGATTTCACCGATGAAAATGCCCCAACCCGCGGAGCTGATGTAGGTCGCGCCCGAGAGGTCCACGACGATCTTGTGGTAGTTGTTATCGAGGAGGCCAGCGAGTGCGTTTTCCAGTTCGCCGGCCGTAGTGATGTCCAGGTAGCCGCTGACCTTCAACGTGGATACGTCTTCGGCTGTTTTGCCGAGAATAACGCTGACAACAATGCCGTGGACGGCCATGCTGAAACCTCACCGGTGTTGTTGAGTGTGCACTCGAAAGATGGTCGGGCCGGGAGGTTCAGTCCACCTTGGCCCCGACCGGAGCCTCGAAATCCCTGATCGCCTCGCCCTTGCCGGGGTAGAGTTGCAAAATGTTGTTGAACTCGAGCAGGTCGAAGACTTCCCGGACGCCGGCTCTCATCGCAGCGAGCTTGATGTCACCGCGCTTGCGCCGTACACGCTTGATTTCACTGATAAAGATGCCCCAGCCCGCGGAACTTATGTAGCTGACCTCGGAGAGATCCACCACGATGCGGTAGCGGTCGTTAGAGAGAATGTGTACGAGTACCTCTTCCAGAGTCGTCGCGTTTGTCGTCTCGATCGTGCCCTTGAGAGTCAACAGCGTAATGGGATTCGTCCCTGAGATCGTCTCTTCAGAAATTATGAGTTTTTCCATGTTTAGGTTCTCCAACCACCGAGTGAAGCAAAAGTCAGTCCAACCACCCGTTTCGACGGCAGGAAGACCTTGTCCCGCTCCAGCCGCTTTCCGGCCAGTTCTCCCGCGCACCTCGCGCGCGGAGCCGGCTGGGTCTCGCCCGACCCACCGCAGGCGTTCGCATTTTGCAACCACCGCTTGCCAACCGGACAGGTGTCTGCCGGCCCATTGTCTATGAATCCTTGAGAAGTGCCTCTTCCTGGTCGAACAAGGGGATTCGCCGTACGTAGTCGTGGCGACGTTCCTTCGTATTCAGGTCGAGCCGCTTCAACTCGTCGTAGACCATGCGCTCAGTCAGTTGCCTCCCCCCATTGGTGCGCCGGTGGTAGGCCTCGCTAATTCGCTTGGCCCCGAAATCCGGGTGCGCGACGATGATTTTCAATATCGCTTTCCGCTCCTCCACCGTCATCATCTTCAGATCGGTATCCTCCCGAAGAATCTTGTTCTTCAGTCCTCTTTCTCCCAGCAGGGCCACGCGTTTCTTGTAACGGTAGTACGTTGTCGGCGACACGTTCATCTTCTTGCAGGCCGCCCTTACGCTCATGCCTCCCACCTCGACGAGCTGGATGAGCTTTTTTCGTATACCGGCGAGCACGTCGTCAGCACCGAGTTTTTCCTTTATCGCCACGACCGTGATATCGTCGTTCTGCGCGTAGCCACCTGTGAACGCCTTGATACTCTTCTCCAGTTCCTCGATGAATTTTGTGGGGTGAAAATGGCCGTTTTCCTCTATGAGCTGAACAAGTCGCTCTTCCCCATACTGCTCACGCTTTTCGTTCATTGCCTCGGTTACACCGTCGGTGTAGATAACGAGCATGTCGTCCTTCTTGAGCTTGATCTTTTCGAGACCGATCGATCGGTTGAACAGAGAGGCGTCGGGCAGGCTGATGCCGACCGGGAAGCCCTTCGGATTGAGAAAGTAGATCTCCCGTCCCTCACCACGGTAGAGGATCATGGGGTTATGTCCAGCACTCGCGTAACTGATCGTCCGGTTCTTGGAATCAAGAATGACGTAGAACATCGTGACGAACATTCCTTTCTTCATGTCGTCCGTCACAAAAGCATTCACCCTGCCCATGACGTCGGATGCATTCTTGTTTCCCCTCGCCTCCATGCGGAGAGCAGTGCGGATCATGGTCATGACCAGCGACCCCGGTACGCCTTTTCCTGAAACATCGGCGACAACGACCCCGAGCGCGCCCTCGTCCACGTGGACGAAGTCGTAGTAATCACCCCCGACGTCCTTGGCCGCCTGGTAATAGGGGGCGATATCGTAACCGCTGACGGCGGGGTAGTCGCGGGGCAGGAGCGATTGCTGGATCTGCTTCGCCACCTCGATTTCTTTCTGGAGCTTTTCCTGCTCGAGTAGGTTGACCTGAGCCTCTCTGAACTTCTTGGTAATGTCGTTGAAGACAGTCGCGATGGCCCCGATCTCGGCCGGACCACCGACGTCGATCTTGCTGTCGAGCGAGCCCTGCCCGATGGCGCGCACGCCTTCCGTCAGCACCTGTAAGGGTTTTACGAACACCGTCACCAGGGTCACAATGAGGAGAATGCCGGCCAGAAAACTAATGAGGATGATGACGGTGGTCAGCGGCCTCGGGTCCGTGATTGCGCGATACATGGCGTGTTCATACACGCCCACGTATACGTTGCCTACAGCGATCAGGCGGCCGGTGTCCTGATTTCTCACCTGTACGGGAAAGCGAATATCACGCGTTACTTCACCGTTGAACTCGATCTGCATCCATCGCACCCCGTTGCCTTCTTCGAGCAGCACGTGCCCGTCCTTTTTTGAAAATTTGGTAAAGATTTCGTCGATGTTGGCGGAGGAGAGTATGCCGTCGTCCAGGTCCACCACCCTCAGGTAGGCGAGATCTTCGTTGCCGTCCACCATTCGGGCAATGAAGGCGGTCAACGTCGTCTGCTCGATCGAGTACATTTGCGGATTGAGGAGCAGCGCTCTGCTCTTGTTGGCGACGTCTTCGGCCAGACGCCTCTTTTCCATCCAGTGAGTGGTTCGTTGTTCCTTGATCCCCTCGGTCTGGCCCACGAAAATGTAACCCCATATGCTGGCGATGATCACAAAGAGACCCAGACTGGCCCTCAGCGTAAACCGGTAGCGCAGCGATCCCCGCCAGCTAATCCGTGAGGCAATCGCCCCCGACGCCACTGCGAGGCTGGTCTTCGAGAGCAGGAGTTCGTTGCTGCCGTGAACGGTGCGGTATTCCACCCGGTCCATGAGGCGATTGATAAGGAATACGCCCAGCCCGCCTTTTCTTCCCGTTTCGACGTAATGCTCCAGGTCGGGGTCTTCGACGGCGGCGAAGTCGAAACGCTTGCCTCGATCGATCAAGGAGAAATCCACGGCGCCCGGGCTGACGCTCGCGCGGACGCGGATACGACCGTTGGAGTCGTCGTAGGCGTGTTTGATGATGTTGGTGCAGGCCTCGTCGACGGCCAGTTTCGTGTTGTTTACTTCGCCCGCGGTGAAACCGGCTTCGGTGCACACCGTTGCGACAAATTCCCGCACGCGACTCAGCTGGCTCTCGTCGGCCGGGATGGTCAGTTCACGAATCCTGACGTTCTTCTGGTCTATGCCCGATCCAGTTCCCATCGTGTCGCCTTACCGACGCTCCAGTTGCTTTCGACGTTCCCTCGCTTCTTCGATATTCCGCTTGACGCTCTCGTTCGTCGGATCGATCTTCAGTATCTTCCCCCACTCGAGAATGGCGGCGGAGTAGTGATCCTTGGCGAAATGCCCCATTCCTTTGAGGAATAAACGCCGAATGGCGGCTTCATCCTCTTTGGACAAGGGAATGAGCTTCCTTTGGGCCATCGCGTGCAGCTGCCGGGCCTCCTGATGGGTGGCATCCTGTTGCAGCAGGTGCTCGAGTTGCTTGATGGCCGCTTTGTATTCACCCCGGTTGTAGTCCTGCAGCGCGGCGTTGTAGAGATTGACAACCTTCAGGCGTCTCGCCACCTGTGCGAGGCTGTGGCTATGGGCTTCTATCGTGGATCGTATACGGTCGATTGCGGCCCGGGCACTCTCGTTGTCCGGGTCGAACATCTGAACGTTGTTCCACTCACCGATGGCCTCCGTCAGGCGTTGTTCTTTCTCCAATTGCTCGGCGCTCGCAATATGATCGGCAATGGTCTCATCGATTTTGGCCTGCGTCCGCTCGAGGTACGTTTTCGCTTCGGCGTGAGTGGAATCCATGTCGAGAATCGCCAACCAGTCCCGGCGCGATCGGATGTAGTCACGTTCCTGGTAGAGCTGCAGTCCCTGGGAGAAGTGCGTGTTGATCGTGGCACGGTGCTCGATGTCCCGGTTGGCAACGTTCTGGGCTTCGATTAGGCTCCGCGTCAGCCCCTGCATGTGCTCTGTCGCTTCCTCGTCTCCCGGCATGTACTCGAGCACGATTTTCCATTCGTCGAGCGCCGCGGCCTCGTCGCCCACCTCCTCCTCCTGCAGAGCCCGGTCGCGGTGTTCCTGCACACGCCGGCCAAACACACGCCGGATAAGTGCAACATCCCGGCGCTCCTGCTCTTCCGCCAGCTTTTGTCGCTGCTCGAGCAAGGTCTCTCCGTACGGTGCCGTGAAGGAAACGGGCTGCGCCGAGCCCGCAGTATTCCGGCTGAGAAACGCAAAATCGAGCCCGAAGTCTCTAACGGTTATTCCCAGGCCAAAGGTCACGCTGCCGTCGTCAACCCCGACCCTCAGGGCGGCGTATTTCGAAAAGACGTATTCGGCTCCCGCGTGAAACTTGCTGGCCGCCCGTTGTGGCGAGTCGATCTGCATGAGCAACCGAACCACCGAACCGTTGCGAAGCCGATGGGTGTAGCCGAGCCCGGTCAGGATTGTCCTGTCGGTCTTGTCCACCTCGCGATCGAGCCGGTGTTTCGGCCCGACCAGGTCCTGAAAATTGAGTCCAAACGAAAAACGCGACGCAAAATCAGGATCGAAACGGAGTCCCAGGTCGATACCCGGAGACGTGCTCGATCGAGACCCGACCCGCTGGTTGGCAATCTTGAAATTGAGGCCCAGGGCGAGCGACCCGTGCGTGTGGGGATATCGTCGCTCGAAGGCGTAACCGATCAGCACCTGTGTCTCGGCGTATTCCTGCGTACCGGTCGGCACACTCGCATTGTCGAACCCCTCGAAGTCGGCACCAACCCGCATAAAACCAATTCCGTACGTTCCCGCGGTGAGCGTCGGGTACACGGCACCCAGAAAGGTGTATGTGGCATCGGTAAAATCTCCAAAGAGCGGCATGTACATAGCCATGAACTGCTTGCTCTGGACGTTCCCGAGGGTTGCCGGGTTCCAGTATATGGCGCTCGCATCGTCGGCGAGACTGACGAACGAGCGACCCAGAGCTATTCCCCGTGAGCCCGCCCCGAGCGTGGAGAAAACACTCTGCGTACCCGCGTCACCGTCCTGGGCACACACATCCCGGGGCGCCGACAAGCCTCCGAAGGCCAGCGCGAGCACAAGCGACGCGATAACCGTTGCGCGCCATGGGGGGCGCGAATTCGATCTCGTGTGGTTTCTCATTTTGCCACCGCAATCTTGAAGGTCGCAGAGTTGGGTCCGGCTTCAACCCGGCACACGTAGAGCCCGTTTCGAACCACTTCACCAGACATGTTGCGCCCGTCCCACAGGACTTCTTGAGGGCCCGCCGTGGTTTGCGGCTCTCCGGCGGAGAACCGTCTTTCGTAGACTATTTCGCCCCCGAGCGTAAAAATGCGGATCGACACGTCGGCCTGGCTGCTCAGCAAATAGGCGATCCGTGTGGACTCCCGACCGGCGTGAAACGGGTTCGGATAGTTGTGTGTATACTCGGAAAACTCGCCGCTCAGAATGACGAGGCTCAGTGATCGCAACTTGCCCGCAAAATCCCGCCCCGTCACCTTGTCGACGACGAAAATTCTCTCGGCGGAGAAGACGTTCTCGATAAGCATATCGCTGGAGCCGGGCACCTCGATGGTGAACGATTCGAGGGTCGCGCTGCTTGCGACGCTGACCACGAGGACGATGTCGCTCGTACCCTGCGGTGGGATGACTGCTCCGGGCCCAAGTGCGTCCACCTGTATGCGCATGGGATTCTGTCCCACGGCGCCGTCTATGCGCACGCCGTCCTTGAGCGCGTAGAACTCGGTGACCGTGGCCGCGGGGTTGGCGACCAGGTTGCGATTCTGGTCGCGAAGCGCGACGTCGATCCACCGGAGTCGCACCGAATCGGTGTTGCTCGCCGGGTTTTCGATTCGCATGGCCATCATTCGCACGTCGCGAGCGCCCTTCGGTACCACGCGGGTCGTAATGCCCAGAGCGGCCGAGGTGTTCTCGATCGTGATATCGGCCGCGTTCTGTACTTGTACGCTGTCGCCCGGGCCAATGGTCACCGCAAACGGTAGTCCGTTCTCGTCGCCGACGAGCCGCACCGTGGGCGCATGGGCTCCCGGGGAGATTGCCGGGCTGACGAGCTCGGCCGTGAAACGCAGGGTCGACGGGCCACCACCCACCACCGTGGCGCCGAAGGTCCGGTCGAGAGCGGCATCGTAGATCCCACCGGCAAAAGAGAAACGGCTGGAATCCGGATCCAGATCGACCGTGGCGCCGCCCGAGTTCAGCAGGGTGATCTCGAAAAATGTCGTGGTGGTCTTGTTCACGACCACCGGCGCGAGACTGCCCGCCTGATAGGCGACGCTCGCCGGAGTCACCACACGTATGGAGTCTCCAGATACTCCCGTGTTCAGGTCCGCGACCAACGGCCCGCCGTTTTCCGCACCCTCGAGATGCAGGGCCACACCGTAGACGCCCGGCGTGAACCCGGCCGGCACGGTAACCGTGTCGAATTGCAGTAACTGGCTGGAATTTCCGGCGAGCGCGGTCGCCTGCGCCAAACCGGCATTATAGATGTTGCCGCCGTCAGTAAACGACAGGGTGGTAGCAACCGTGTCCAGGGTCACTGTGGCCTGTCCCTGGTTCTGCACCGTGACGGAGAGACTCTGCGCCTGCCCCTGAGAAACGATTCCAGGGGCGAGGGAACCAGCTACGTAAGCCAGGCTCGCGGCGGATTCGATCGTCCACTGCGGCAGCGCATTGGGAGCCAGGGACAAATCAGACACGGCGAGACCGTTTACCGTCCCCGAGACCGAGGCGTCGATCGACGTCGTCACCAGCGGCGACGACGGTTGTATGGTAACGGCAAAGTTCACAAACGAAGTCATGCCGGGAGAAATCGTGTCCGGCAGGTCGGGGCTGGGGTTGAATATGTAGTCACCCAGCGGAATGGCCAGTGTGGCCGCTGCAATGATGGCGGTGTCGGAGCTGCGATTTGTGATGCCGACAATGACGTTTTCGGTTCTCCCACGGCTGACGAGCGGAGTGGCGGTGATCGAGCTGATCTCGATTAGTGACATGCGCACGCTGGCGGCGGGCAACTGGCAGGTTTGCGCAAAGGTGGCACCGAACTGGTCGGTGCCGGCAAAACGAACAACCGGCTGATACGCCGTCGGGACCATTTGCGAGTCGACTGCCGCGACTTCAAAGACGAGCGTGTCGGTGACCGACGGAGCGATCCACTTCGGGGCAGCGAGCGGAGCGGAGAAAAACCGGGTGCCATCGTTGAATTCGAACACGGTGCTGGTGGAAAGAACCAGGCCCGTCGCGGAAGTGTTCTCTACAGGCACGGCGAACGCAATCGAATCGCCGGGAACGATAATGGATGGTACGGGAGCATCCAGGCAAACGAATGCCGGCGGCGGCGCGTACGCGATACTGGCAACGCCCGACGCGCTGCCCCCGACGCTGGTCATCGACACGGTAGCCGTGCCTGCCACGTTGTCCGAGATAACGTCGAAGGCAACGATACCTGACCCATCGATCTGCTGCTCGTTGGTGGCCGGTGTCGACGGATCCTGGTCCGGCGAGCCGATGGAACCTTGGTCCACGGAAACGCGTATCAAACCGCCCGATGACGCGACATTTCCATACCGATCCTGGATCGGATCAGAAATAACGGTGGACGCGCTGCCCCCGTTCGCCGTAATCGTATCCGGGACAACAGATGCCGTAATGACGCCTGCCGGCATGTCCGGGTGTATGGTGACCGGTGCACTGAGGCCTGTGGCCGAGCCGGCCTGCGTCGTCGCGCGAATCCGGATAACCTCGGCGATGGTGTCCGAAACGGAGGTGGAAAAGGCGCCGTTCTGTAGCACCATGGGCGTCGCGGCAAAGACCCCGCCACTGCCCGGATCCAAGGTAAGCGTTACAAGGGTTGTGCTATCATCCACAACGTTTCCCGCGCTGTCGAAGGCGGCGACGGTAAAGCCCACCCCGGTACCGGCGGTTTGGTCGGTTGTGCCCGCCGTGACAGTGTAGGCAGCAATTACACCGGCAACCGTACTGACGGTGAAGGTTCTGGTTTCCAGCCCTGGCGGGACACCGTCCAGGATGCTGGCCATCGCGGTATTGTCACCGACCGTCAGCGACGTCGTGAGGCTGGCCGTCGCACGTCCCACTGCATCAGCAACGGTAATCCCATCGTTCGGGTCGCCCACCGCGTCCGTGATGAACGCACCCCCTGGATCCGTCATCACATCGAAAATGACGACGACACCGGGGGTCACATTTCCGAATGCATCCCGGGTTTCTACTTCGAGTCCGGCGACCGAGCCGACCACGAGCCCGCTCGCGTCGCCGGAGATCTTCACCACCTCGTACGGTGTCGCGGGATTGACGCTCACGGCCGGGCTCGCTCCGCTCGGGCCTCCACCCTGCGTCTGTACTGTCAGTATTACGCTCTCCGCCACCGTATCGAACATCGCCGTCGTGTAGATCCCGCCCAGGAGCACGCCCACCGGGGCACCGTAGATACCATTGCCCGTATCGCTGCCCAGGCTCACGATCGTCGTGCTGTCGTTCGTCACCAGGTTGCCGTTCGCGTCAGACCCCCGCACCTCTACGTTGATCACTTCTCCTGCCACCACCGCCGTCTTCTCTGGCACCACCTGATAACTCGCGATCCCGCCCGCCTCGGTCTCCACCACAAACTCCACACTCTCCAGACCCGCCGGGTTGCCGTCTCCGATCGTCGCCCGCGCACGGTTCTCGCCCGCCGCCACGCCCGTCGTAAAGTTCACATCCACCCGCCCGCTCCCGTCACTCATCGGCCCCGGAACGTCGACACTCCCCGAACCCAGCGTCACGCTGAACGACACCACCTCTCCCGCCACCGGGTTGTCATAGGTATCCAGCACCCGCGCCGCCAGAGCTACCGTCCCCCCCGACAACACGCCCGTCGAATCGCCACTCACTTCCGCCAGGCGGTACGCCGGAGCGGGCGTTACCTTGACGAGGCCGCTGAACCCTTCGTTGCCGGAGCCGTCACGCACCCGAACCCGGATGGGCACCACTCTTAGATAGGTCTCTCCCACCGACGCCGTGCCCGAACTCAGTGTCGCACTCCTCACCAGCAGCGTATCGCTCATCACCAGGGTCGTATCGCCGGCGTCGACGGCCACCAGCGTCACCCCATTGTTCGCCCCCGACACCGCGTTGCCGAACGTATCCCGCGCCACCACGCTCACGCTGAACGCAACTCCCGCCTCCACACTGTCCACCGCCGTGACCACGTAACGATCCACCGCTCCCGTATCCACGATGTCGACCGTCTCCGTCGCGCCCGTAAGCACCGTGTCCTCATCGCTGACTGTGATGTTCCACGTACCCGCATTCTGCCCCCGCCCGTAGAGAACCTTCACCCCCGCCGCCAGCGAAACCTGACTCACCGGCACCCCGAAATCCGTCTCGCTGAACGTTATCGCACCACCCACATCCGCCCCGATCGCCACCGAACTCGTGTCCGCCGTGTCGATATTGCCGTTGCCATCCACCGCCTCGATACCAAACGAAAACGATTGCCCCGCCGGCGCCATAGCCCCCCCCACAAACACGATGCGCAGATCGGTCGCGCCGCTCGCCACGCTCGTGTAGATCACATCCGTCACGTCTCCCTGAGCCGCCCCGGATCCGAACGCGTCCAGCGTGTCCTCCGCACCCGCTACACCCGGCGCCTCGTACAACACCGATATCTCCCCGCTTGCGTCCGTCGTCCCAAATCGCGCCGTCGCGTTCACCACCGTCGTCGCGTTCGGATCCGCCGGGTTCAACTTCAATACACCGTCCGCCACACCATCCTTGATCAAAATGTCCACCCGCTCGCCCGGCACCACGTTCCCATACAGGTCCGTCAACCTCGCCCGCACCTCCGTCTCCGAGAGAACC
>JAZGDW010000269.1:0-2928 GCA_036478295.1 Candidatus Krumholzibacteriia bacterium | reverse complement strand
CTTCGTCCCCATCCCGATGGTGTTCACCACGTTCACGTTGATGTCGCTGGCCGCATTGCCGTAGCGGATCTGGATCGCTGCAGACTCGTCCTCGCCCGCTGCGCCGTTGCCATGGATGGTACAGTTCAGGACGCTCCAGTGCTGGCTGAAGACGCTGGTCGTATACGCCTGGAGGTGCACGCCCGACCTTGACCAGTTGAAGATTATGCAGTTCTCCACCGTGATGTCGCCGCTTGAGAGCCCTTGGTAGATGGCGTCCTGGTCTGCGGTCGTATCTTCGCTCCAGATGATGCAGGCCCTGAGGGTGCCGGTGGCACCCGCCTGGTTGAAGTCGAAGCGGACGCCCTCGTCCGATGTGCTGCCGAGGGCGGGCATCCTTATCTCCAGGCCCTCCCGGGTGACGAAGGGCTCTGAAACCTGCACGATCGCCGTGCCGGGGTCCCCCGTGGGGGCCAGGCGGTCGCCCGAGCCCGCGGTGCCGTCGTGCCGCTGCGATGCGTTGCATTCCGTGGCCGTGTCGGTGGGCGTGAAGATGCGGATGAAGCGGCTGGCGTCGCTGTTCCAGCCCGCCACGACGACGGGCGCGGTGTCCGCCGTACCCAGGTGGTTATAGCAGGCGATGTGCAGTTCGAGATCGGCCGCTACGAGGTCCGCCGTGCCCAGGTGCGCGGCGTCGGCCGCGCCCGCCTCGGCGGCCGCAAGCGAGCCGAAGGCGTGCCTGATCGCCTCGACGGTCGCGCCGCTCACGTCCGCGGGCACGCCGCCTGCCGCCGTCGTCACCTGCCACTGCGTATCTGAGTTCTTTTTCTTGATGTAGCATTTCGCGCCGCCGCCGTAGGTCAACTCGGAGCCTACACCGACCTGCGCGTTCGTCTGCGCGATCGAAAAGGACGCCGTGCCGTTCGAGATCGTAAGGATGGGCGTGCCGCTCTTGAAGTCGTCCGTGGTATTGCGGCCCACGGAAAAGTAGACTTTATTCGAGACTTTAGCAAAAAAGTCGGGATATTTCCTCAAGTTTATGTGACGGCTTAGCCGATCTCCGTTGTAGGGGGAGAAAGGTGGAGCCATGGGACCTGGTGAATATGTTGCTGATGTCACCCAAGGGATCACCCATCCCAGCCAATTGCCGGAGCCGACCATCGAGCGTCGCTCGCGCAGTTACCGCCGTCGGGCTTGCCCGAACTGTGGAAAGAGTTGCTACCGCGACACTAAAGGACACCGCAGCCTCCATGATCTGGGCTCCGTGCGATCCGGGCGTCCGCGAGATATTTACATCGAATACTCCAAACACCGCTGCGAGAAGTGCGATATCTATTTCAACGCGGACATGTCCGACCTGGCTCAACCGGCAGCGCGCTACACGAACCGAGTCGTCGACCGGGCGGTGCGCGCCGTGGTGGAAAACGGATTGTCCTACGCCTCCGCGTCCTGGCAGATGTGGTCAGACCATCTCGTATTCGTGCCTTGGGCCACCATCCAGACCTGGGTCGAGGCGGCGGGGAAAAAAAGCCGTCGAATGCGTCGAGCATGAGTACCTCGACTGGGCGTTCGACGGTTTCTCCGGCTACATCGCCGCCGACGAACTGTACGACGGGCCCTTCTGCGTATTGTCGATCGTGGACAACCGCAACTTCCGGCGGCTGATCTACGAAGTCCTCGACCACGACCCCACCAAAGAAGACATCGAGCGGTTCTTCAGCCGTTTCAAGGCGATTCTGGAGGCCCGCGGGCTTGAACTGCGCGGAATTACCACAGACGGTTCTCCCCTGTACCCGGACCCGATCGCCGATGTCTTCGGTGATATTCCTCATCAGATCTGCACGTTCCACGTCATTGCCGAACTGACCAAGGCCGTTCTGAGAGCCGTCGCGCAAGTTCGCAAGTCGCTCAAGGCCAAGATGCCCAGGCTCCCGCGCGGCCGGCCCACAACCAAAGAAGCCAAGCGATTGGCTCGGCGCAAGAAACACCTGGAGCAGAAGGTGGCCGACCTGTTCGAGCATCGGCACCTGTTCGTAAAGCGCAAGCTCACCCCGGCGCAGCGAAAGACCCTGCAAGACATCACCCGAGGTCTCCCGCACCTACGTGCCCTTCGGGAGATCATGGACGAAGTGTACCGACTCTTCGACCGCCGCTGTCGCGCGCAAACCGCCCTGGATAAGCTCAGCAAGCTGCGCAAGCGCGTTCGACGCTTCAAGAAGATCGGCAAGACCCTCAAGAAGCTTTTCAGCCCGAATCTCGAGAAGGCGCTCACCTTCCTTGACGATTCGCTTCTTCCGGCGACTTCCAACGCCGTGGAGCGGGGCAACCGACGCCACCGCAAGATGCAAAAGTCCATCTACAGCGTACGAACCCATCACACGCTGATCGCGCGGATGGCGCTCGACCATATCCGGGATTGGTACACAGCGGTGAACAAAGCGATCCTCGCCGTACTTCACAAGACCAGAAGAAGCTCAACCAGACGAAGTACCTCAGCTCCTATGGCCATATACCTGCAGAATCTGGCTCCCAGAGCCAAGGCTGCCTAACATGAACCCGACTTTCTTGCTAGAGTCTCCTTTATTCGCGGCATTCGCCAAGGCCGCGGCAGGGAAAAGGGCGGCGGCCAGAACGAGCGCGCAGCGCAGCATACCTCGCAGCCTGCCAGACTTCATCCGTCCCCCCCACAGGAAGCGCGAAAAAAGATCGGCCAGATGACTCATAATAGCACACCGTGACCTTTTCGCAACCATTATTTCCGGGGACCTGCCATGTATTTGGGGGCCGTTTCTGCCCGGCCTGAGTTGATCCAAGGCCCGGCAGGTGTCTGCATTTTTACCGCTGCACATGTGCAATCCCCACATGGAGAGGTCGAGTTAGCGCCACGGCGAAGAAAAACTTTTCGGGCTTATCCCGTTGTCCCTGAAGGCGTTACGGGGAAGCGGGGGG
>JAZGDW010000268.1:0-18495 GCA_036478295.1 Candidatus Krumholzibacteriia bacterium | reverse complement strand
TCAAGTAACCGCACAACCTGCAGCATCAATTTGCGAATGAGATCGCGCGCGTGCAGTGACCGTCAAGAGGCGTCGCGCCGCCCGGTGGACTGTCTCGGAATAAACGCGGGCACTCGTTTCCGATAGTCCCGGAAGGACTCTCCGAAGTATTCCATCAGTTCTCGTTCTTCGAGCCGTATCGTGGCCCAGAGGAGTGGGGTGGTCAGGGCGAGTGACGCTGCAACGAGTGGGTAGCCGGTGAGGAGCACGTTTCCCATCGCGAGCAGTGTGAACATGACATAGCGGGGATGCCGGATATGGCCCAACACGCCCGTCGTAATGAGCGAGCGGCCTCCCTGCGGATCGATCTGCCGCGCGAGGTGAAGGGTGCGCGACTCGATCGTGCGGTACGTATAAAAAGCCAGGTAGCCCGCGACGGCCAGGGGAATGCAGGACATCCACGCGAGCCACGGAGGCCAGGACCATGCCCGCCACTGCCACAAGCCGTGCCAGCGGACAACGGCGGCGACCATCGCCACGTACGGTACCAGCACGAACACGTACGCGCGCAAGCCCATTTTTTTCCACACGTGGTGGAGGCCATGCAGCGATATCAGGTAGAACGGGACCGGCAGGTAAAGCGCGAGAAGAATCGTCGCGGCGAGTGGTCTAATCGTATCGTTGTATGACATGCAGGAAAGTCTCCCTCCGGGCGCCGAAGGATGGCGGGTGAATTGTAGCGGATTCGCGTGTTGGATCCCATCGTTAAAAGTACACGACACGTCCGACGTTCCGCATGCGGCGGGACTCGCGAGCGTAAGACTACTGCGTAACGCGGGGCGGGCCGATCGAGGTTGAATACGCCAATGCCACCGTGCTACGCTACGTGCTTACCGGCTCTTTTGACGTCCGAAAAATACGGCAAGAGCACCCGCACGGGAGTTGCATACCGTGGCACTCGCAGAAAAGCAGGACGCTGGCTTCCGCTACGTCGAAATCTCCATTCTATTGGTGTCCGTGGCGATGCTGATGTTCGAGATCCTGCAGACGATGACGATGTCGCTGCAGGCGCTCGAGCGCAACGCATTCCTCGTGGTGTCGCTGTGCCTGCTCGGTTTGGGCAGCGGCGGGGCGATCGCCACCTGGCTGAGCGCGCGGCGTAACCTATTGCCGGTTCGCGTCCTGTGGTGGAGTGCCGTTGCATTCTCTGTTACGCTGGTTGTAACCACGATCGCATCGAGTTGGACGGTGAGTCTGCCGGCGCTTATCGTTCTTGGGATCCTCCCTTACGTCTTCGTTGGCATCTACCTGGCGTATCTTTTCAAATCCTGGCCGGCACGCGCCAATCGCTTGTACTTCATCAACCTGGTGGGTTCTGGACTCGGTTGTGTTGGGTTGGTGTGGATAGTGAATGGAACCGGTGATGTTGCCCTCACACTGTTTCTGATTGCCGTGGTTTCATTGATTGCGGCGGCGATGCTGGCGCTTACGCTGGGTCGACGGCAGCTTGTGCTGCCCGTCGCCGTCATTGTCGTGCTCGTCGTTCTTGTTCCGTTCCGCCACAAGCTCTACGGGTTTCGCCCGGCGTCCGAAAAGGGCATGGCGTTGATCATCAACGATCCGTCGATCGAGTCCGAAATCACCTGGTCGCGGTGGAGTTATCTTGGGCGGGTCGATGTGCTGAAACCGGGAGCGGGCATCGAGAATTTCCGGCTCGGGGGCCCTCCGGTTCGAAAGCTGCTCGACCAGGGTTGCAAAGTGCAGTTCCTTTTCGCGAGCGGGGGCAACTGGACCCAGGCGATTGATTTCGGTGACAACGTGGAGGCAAGGGATGCCTTCGTGCGCGACTCACGTCACTCAATGGCGTACATTCTGACCGAGGAACCCGAAGTGCTCAATATCGGGTTCGGGGGCGGCGTCGATATTTTTCTCGCCCTGAGTCACGGCGCCGCGTCCGTCGTTGGCGTTGAAATCAATCCGTTGATGATCGAGGCCGGCCGTGTGAGGCTCTCCGGATACTTCGAGGACTTCTACAACGATCCCCGCGTGACCGTCGTGGAGATGGACGGCAGGACGTACGTGCGCAACCCCGGACGCAAGTTCGATGTGGTGTCACTGACCGAAGTCGATACGGGCGAGCTGCTGCATTCCAACGCCCATGTATTGCTGGAAAGTTATCTTTATACACACGAAGCGTTTGAGGATTACATGAACATTCTGAACGAAGACGGTTTTCTCTACGTATCTCGTCCTCATTTACAGATGTGGCGCGGGATCACCACGGCGATATCGGTGCTTCGTGACCTGGGTGTGCCCAACCCCGCGGAACATTTTGCCATCCTCGGTCGTGGCGAGATCGGACGGAGCAGATGGCGAAGCGTTCTCGTGAGCAAGAAGCCGCTGAGGGACACGCAAAAACAACGCATTCTGGACTATTACCCCGAAGAGGTGGTGTATCTTCCCGGATACGAGGGTAGCGAGGGCATGTGGCGGGGGTTCTTTGCGACCGTGGAGACCGGTAGTGAGGACGAATACATGGCAGCTAGCAAGGCGGACTTCTCACCGGTGTGGGACGACCGGCCGTTCTTCTACGAATTCAGCAAGAGCCTCAGCAGTTCTTTCGCGGGGCGTATCCTTTTCAAGATCCTCTTATGGGTGACGGTCATTGCGACGGTCCTCATTATCGTCCCGATGCTGCGTATGCGCCTGCCGGGAAAAGCCGCGGGCGGGCGGGCCGCCGGGGTGTTGGGATACTTCGCCGCGATCGGCGCGGGCTTCATGTTCATCGAGATCGGCATGATCCAGAAGCTCGTGCTTTTTCTCGGCCACCCGTCGTACTCGATCACCGTCACCCTCTTTTCCATCCTCGTTTTCTCAGGGCTGGGCGCCATGTTCGCCAAGCGCTTCGAGGCCGCGCGGGCACGGACCGCCGTCATGATCTGGCTGCCGATCGTCGCGGCCGCCGTATTCTACGCCGCCGGGATCAGCGCCGTCCTGACCCTGGTACGGCCGGAGTCGATGGTGCTGCGGGTGATCCTTGCCGCGGTCCTCCTCGCGCCGGGCAGCTTCTTCATGGGTATGCCGTTTCCTACAATGATCCGGCTGCTCGAAGGGGATGATGAACCGTTGATTCCGTGGGCGTGGGCGATCAATTCTTTTACTTCCGTTGCCGCGTCGGTTCTGACGGTGCTCGTTGCCATGCGTTACGGTTTTACCTTTGTCATGTATCTTGGCGCGCTCATCTATATCGTTGCGTTCTCGTTCTTTCTGCTTCGTGTCAGGTCGTTGGGCGCGCGCGCCCGGTGATCGGTCGTCCACCCGTAGTCCCCGATTATTCTCGTCTAGCGGTTGCCCTCGCGGCCCGGCGGCTCGATTGTCACCCAAATGGGACTCGTCCACGCGTAATGATCGTCGTTCTGCACGATGCGGGCGTAGTAGCTGTGCGTGCTTCCGCTTGTCGCATCGGCATCGACAAATTCCACGCTGGCGCTCAGGGTGCCTGGGTGCGTCTCGAAAACGGTGTCGTAACCGTCACGGATGATGGAGATGGTTCGAAGCGTGTCGGTGCCGATAACGCCGACCTGTACGAGCGGCCCACCGGCAACCGTCATCTCCGAACCCATGAAGTCGCCGTTGACGGAAAAATCAACGACGATTCTCGCCCCCGTCGTGCCGTAGGTCCGCCGTGACTTCAAGGCTTCCCAGATGGCGGGCCGCGTGAGTTCGGTGGCGTAGACGGCGGTCAGGCCCAATCGGCTGTAGTGCTCGTCGGAGCCCGACGGGCCCGCCGTGGCGACGTGTCCTCCGGGTTTTCCCATGTGGTCGTCGCCGTCCGCCGTGACGCCGAATCTGTAGCCCAGAGCCAGCACGTCCTGAAAATACACTTTCTTCTCCGGTCCCCACTGGTGGGACGGGTGGCCGTGTATCGTATACGGCGCGTTGTCATGGAGCTCTGAACTGCCATGGTGCGAATAGATTTCAAAGAGAAGCTGGTTCGGGTTGGTCACGTCGCCGATCACCACGTCGTCCGTTTCCGGCTCCCTGAGCCGGGCCGCGTATTTCCAGGCCGTGTGGTGGAGCAGCAAAAGCACGTCGCGTCCGTCGTAGGCGTCGAACAGTTCATCCAGGGTAGCCGCGACCCGGGTTGTTGGATTGCCGTAACTCTTGCTGCAGTAGCTCTCTTCATCGAAGGGGTTCAGGTAGAGAACATGACGATGGCCGTATGTGCGAGAAGTCCATTCGTTCGCCGCAATCGTGACAAATTCTCCCGGTACGTTGTAATCCTCCGCGAGCTGCCGGTTGTAGTACCAGTCGAAATAGCGATTCTCACAGTGTTCGGACAACGCAAAGAAATCGAGTCGCGCGACGTTCCTGGCATAGTTGTAGGCAAACTGCGGAGTTTGTGAACCGTGGCCCCCGATGTTGGTGTGCTGGTGGAGGACGCCCCAGTAGAGCCGCCGCTTCGGCCCGGCAGGCCGCCCCAGTGGCACCGGCGGCGTGCCGTTGGAAACTTCGCCGGCTCGTGAACCGTCACCGGCGGTGAACGTGCCGTTCCGCGGCGGGTTCTCGACAATAACAGGATTGCTTCGACCCGATTTCCCGGATGCGGTGTCGCGGACCGTCAGCCAATGGACCCCGGTCGCGTTGACAGTAACCTCGAAGGATCGAACGCCTCGATCGTCCAGCCGAAAGGTGTAGTCCGCCGGCAGAACGGCGGTCGTATCGCTGCACGCGAACGTAATCGTTCCGGCATACTCCTGCACGATATACATGTTCGTCATCGGATCGTCCCGCCCCTGCATCGCCTTGACGGTCACCGTGAAGGTCCCGGATGCCGGCATTGACGGCGCCGTAACATCAAACATGTCGAGCTCGGTGCCGACGATGCGAAGCGTCGGCATATCCGCGCCCACCCGCTCGAACACTCGATCGTTTTCCGGATCCTGCTCGACGAGCAGATCGATGTCGTACGCGAGCGGCGGCACCAGGCAACCGGGACTTCCCCCGATCGTATCACCGAAGGTGATGGCCACGACGGCCCCCGGTACGAGAACGGTCTCCGAGTCACCGCGGTCGAACCAGATTTGTAGCTGACCATCCGATGGCGGCCTCTTCTTGTGGGGCGTCCGCCGGCCGTTGTTGCTTACGCGTACGGTGACGTAGCCCGGCGCGGCGGGGTCCACCGTCTGCAGATTCGGCCATGCGAACGGCTTCCTGTGCCCGGGATTATTCAGGTAGGTGCCGTTGTAGCGATACGCAAACGCCGTTCGAATCGACCCGCGCGACCCCCAGGCGGGCTCGGACCCCACCGTATAGAACAGCGTGAAGGTAGTGTACGTCGGATTCGGGCAATCTGCCGCCGCACGGGACGACAGGCGGCAATCCCGCGACGCGGGGAACACGGACCGGTCGAGTTCCAGTTTGGGCGCGACAAGCGGCCGGTTCTTGCCGGCGGTCTGCGGATCGCGGGCCCCTGATACGGTGGACGCACGCGGCCCAGGCGCCACGCAAGAGGCGGTGATTACGATGACCACAGTACAGACGGCAGCTTGCAAGCGATTCATGACGGGAGTATACACCTTATCCTCGAGGATCATCAAACGGGCGGGTAGCCGGGCGGGTCGTGATTCAGCGGGGAAACGTCCGCCGTCGCGCGGTCAAAGCAGTTTCGGGAGCGTATCCTCGTAAACGTTCAGGTCTTCCTCGGAAAAAAGAACGAACCTCACCTCATCGAACGACGTTTGTTCGAGCACCTCCGAGACGGTGCCGAGCGCGATCTCTGCCGCCCGGGCGATGGGGAAACGGTAGGCGCCGGTGCTGATCGACGGAAAAGACAGGCTGCGGATACCGCTGGCCGTAGCGAGCGTCAGCGAATTTCGGTAGGCCGATGCGAGAAGCCCCGCTTCACCGTTCCCGCCGCCTCGCCACACCGGCCCGACGGTGTGTATCACCCACGCTGCCTCGAGATCGCCGCCTGTAGTGATCACCGCTTCGCCCGTGGGACAGCGGCCGATCTCCGCCACGATCTTCTTGCATTCCTCCAGGATCCCCGGCCCCCCGGCACGATGAATAGCCCCGTCGACGCCGCCACCCCCGAGCAGCGAGCCGTTGGCCGCGTTGACAATGGCCTCGGTCGCCTGCAGCATGATGTCTCCCCGCGTCAGGGTCAGCCGGGTGCCGGCGATGTCCGCACTCGTGGTCATCGTTTAACCTGGTTTAATAAAATAAATTACACTCTGGCCAGTGCCTCGTGCAGGGCCTCGTCGACCCCGCTCACCTGAATGAGGTCGGGCGAGACGTCGAAACTGTTGAGGCTGACCACAGGGACATTGAACTGGAGCGCGTAGGCGACTTCGGAGAGGGTGCCCGGGCCGCCCTGAATGGCGATGAGCACACTGGCGGACTGCACGATGATGACGTTCCGCGCATAGCCGACGCCAGTAACCACGGGAATCATCACGTAGGGATTTGCCTCGCGCGCGTTATCGCCGGGCAGGATACCGATCGTCAACCCGCCGGCCTCGAAGGCGCCCTGGCATGCGCCCTCCATCACCCCGCCCAGCCCACCGCAAATCAGCGGGTAACCGGCTTCGGCGATCCCCTTGCCGACCTCGTAGGCAATCTGACGTACTTCGTCCGTACACGTGCCCGAACCGATCACCGCGATAAGGTTCATGCACGCATTCTAGCACACCGTTACCCCAAAGAGCGTGGAGAAATCTCGACGCGCCTGTTGCTACGGGACGTCGCGTTTAGACCTTGCTTGGAATTATCGCTTGGCGTACACTTCGTGAAATTATTAGCAATTCGGCCAGAGTACGTTTGGTTTTTTTGAGTTACAACCCGGCAGGAAACGATGTAGGGGAGGCGTGTATGTCCAGCCCTGTTACTGTTGGCAAGGTTGGTTGGTTCAGCACGGGCCGCCGCGACAACTGGTGGGTGGAACCGGCGCTGGTTGTTTTTGGCCTGAGTGTGTTCGGCATTTACTCGGTGCTCTCTGCCGTCGTTCTCGATACGCATTTCGAGTACGGCCCGTATCTGTCGCCGTTCTACGAACCGTTGATCGACGTCGATTGGTGGAAGTTCTCACCGGCCATCCTGATCCTGTGGGTTCCGCTCGGGTTCCGCGCAACGTGCTACTACTACCGCGGCGCTTACTACAAAGCGTTCTTCCTCAACCCGCCAGCCTGCTCGGTTACCGGCTCGCAGACGAAAACCTATACGGGGGAGGGCAAGTTCCCGTTCATTCTGCAAAACTTCCACCGGTATTTTCTGTTTCTCGCTGTGATATTCAACGTCTTGCTGTGGATCGGGGCCATCAGGGCTTTCTGGTACGAGGGGCAATTCGGCATTGGTGTGGGAACGGTGGTGCTGCTGATCAACGCGTTCCTGCTGATGATGTACTCGTTGTCCTGCCACTCGATTCGGCACCTGGTAGGGGGGAGGCTGAATTGTTTCAGCTGCTCGTCATCGGCCAAGGCCCAGCACAAGGCGTGGATGACGGTGAGCTGCTGGAATGAGGCTCACAAGCGCTGGGCGTGGTCCAGTCTGATTTTTGTGGCCTTGACCGACCTCTATATTCGCCTGGTGGCGTGGGGAGTTGTTCCGGATTACAATACGTGGCCGAGTATTTAGCGATATGAACCGTAACAGGGCGGACGACTAACGCGGGAACCATGAATATGACAAATTATGAAACAGTTGACGTTGACGTGCTGGTAATCGGCGCGGGTGGCGCGGGCCTGCGGGCGGCCATCGAGACGTCGAGGCTCGGTACTCGAACGGCCCTCGTGTGCAAGTCGCTGCTCGGCAAGGCGCACACGGTAATGGCTGAGGGCGGCATGGCGGCGGCGTTGAGCAACGTCAGCGAAGGCGACAACTGGCAGGTGCATTTCCGCGACACGATTCTCGGCGGCAAGTTTCTGAACAACTGGAAAATGGCGCTGAACCACGCCAAGGAAGCGCCGGAACGGACGAACGAGCTGGAAAGGTGGGGAGCGGTTTTCGATCGCACGAAAGAAGGAAAGATCCACCAGCGCGCCTTCGGCGGGCATACGCATAACCGGCTCGCGCACGTGGGGGACCGTACCGGCCTGGAGATGATCCGCACGTTGCAGGACAAGGGGGTGCACCAGGGCTTCGATGTTTTCATGGAGTGCACGGTGACCCACCTCTTCAAGGCCGACGGACGGGTCGTGGGGGCGCTGGCGTACTGGCGCGAGGACGGGCGTTTTATCCTCTTCAGGGCCAAGGCCACGGTGCTCGCCACCGGGGGCGTCGGCAAGATGTACAAGGTGACCTCCAACTCTTGGGAGTACACGGGTGACGGTCACGCGCTGGCGTTGAACGCAGGAGTGGAACTGCTCGACTCGGAGTTCCTGCAGTTTCATCCCACCGGCATGGTGTGGCCGCCGGGGGTTAAGGGACTTCTCGTCACCGAGGCGGTGCGGGGTGAGGGCGGCCTCTTGCGCAACGCCGAGGGAAAGCGTTTCATGGAAGACTATGACGCCGAGCGCATGGAGCTTTCCACACGAGACATCGTATCCAAAGCGATTTATAACGAAGTCAAGGAAGGCCGGGGCACCGAGCACGGCGGTGTGTGGCTCGACATTTCGCACAAGCCCGCCGATTACATCATCAAGAAACTGCCCAGCATGTACCACCAGTTCAAGGACCTCGCCGACGTGGACATTACCAAAAAGCCGATGGAAATCGGCCCGACGATGCACTACACGATGGGTGGCGTGAGAGTCGACCCGGATTCATGCGAGTCGTCGGTCGGTGGTCTGTTCGCTTGCGGTGAAGTGGCGGGCGGTATGCACGGTGCCAACCGTCTCGGTGGCAACTCGCTGTCCGATTTGCTGGTTTTCGGGAAACGTGCTGGGGAGACAGCAGCGGAGGTAGCGAAGGGCATTGCCTCTCACGCGGCGATCAGCGCCAGCGAGATTACCGCCGCGCAGGAGGCGCTGCTCAAACCCTTCGCGGCCGAAGGGAAAGAGACGCCGTACGACGTCCAGTTCGCGCTGCAGGATGTCATGCAAAACCAGGTCGGAATCATGCGCAACGGCGATGATCTCAAGGCAGCGATCGCGCGGTTTCCCGAGCTGCGGGAACGGGCGTCGAAGGTGCGCGTCGAAGGATCGCGCATCTACAACAACGGCTGGCATCTCAGTTGGGATCTTCAGAGCATGATCGACGTCGCCGAGGTTGTTGCCCGCTGCGCGCTGGAGAGAGAAGAGAGCCGCGGCGCCCACACACGCCTTGATTTTCCCGACACGGACACGGGGAAATGGCAGAAGCTCAACACGGTTGCGAGCAAGAGAGCTGACGGAACCATCGAAGTACACACGCAGCCCAAGCCGAAAATGCCGGACGAGTTCTGGGCCCTGGTCGAGAAGAAGCCAGCAAAATAGAGTACTTTTCTTGCGGGAGAGAGCATGAGCGACACGCATGCCGTGACACTTAGAATACTTCGAGGTGAAGGCGCGCAAGTCCGGGAAGTAGAGTACACCGTTGACGTGGAAACCGGATGGGTGGTGCTGGACGCGGTGCTGGCCGTGCAGGCCCAGCAGGCCCCGGACCTGGCCGTGCGCTGGAACTGCAAGGCGGCCAAGTGCGGGTCGTGTAGTGCGGAGGTCAACGGCAGCCCCTCGCTCATGTGCAAGACCCGGCTCGACGATCTCGATCCTGGCGAGCCGGTGGTCGTGCACCCGATCAAGGCGTTTCCGCACGTCAAGGACCTGGTGGCCGACGTTTCCTGGAACTACGAAGTGAACAAGAAGATCACGCCTTTTTCACCCGATGAGAACGCGGACTTTATCTACTACCAGGAAGACATCGACCGCGTGCAGGAGTTCCGCAAGTGTATCGAGTGTTTTATGTGTCAGGACGTCTGCCAGGTCTTGCGTAACCACGACCAGCACCCGAACTTCTACGGACCGCGTTTTCTGGTGCGAGTCGCCGGTCTGGAAATGCATCCCATGGACAAGGCCAACCGCCTGGAGCAGATAGACCAGGACGGCGGCATCTTTCTGTGCAACATCAACAAGTGCTGCACCACCGTTTGCCCGGAAGACATTCACATTACCGACAACGCGATCATTCCCCTCAAGGAGCGCGTGGTCGATGAACGCTACGATCCGCTGAAGATGTTGTTTCGCAAACTCGTCGGCAAGTAACGTACTGTCGACGCACGCCCCCGGCTAAGGCGCCGTGTCCGGCGTCAGCGCCAGAAAACCCTCCGAAATCATCCGCGAACCCGCCGGTGTTCCCCCGGCGTCCTCGAGGCTTACCTGCAGCGAGCTGAATGTCGCCACCACCACCGTCGGGTCGGAAAATGTCAGGGTGAAATTTCCGGAAATCGACAACGATGAGTAATCGTAGGTGCCCGGCAGGGTCTCGCGGTAGAAGTACCACACGTCGTCGGCACCCGGCAGGTTCGGGTCGTTCGTGATGACGAGGGATTGGGGAAGGTTCGTGTGGCTGAAGAAACTGATGTCGATCTCGATCGTGATGCTGTCGGCTGTGGTGAAAACGGCCGCCAGGTCATAGCGACCGGGGGAACCGTTATCCAGCAATGTAGTGACCCGGTCGTTGGCAACGCACATATCCACCCCGTTGGGCATACCTGCTATGCGCGCGCCGAACCCGGCCCCCATCCGGCACAGCTTGCCGGGGTCGGCGGGGCCCGTGTCGTCTCCGCAGCCGACGGACAGGACGACCAGGCACAAGAGCCCGGTAAAAAACACCCGCGACGGGAGATATCTGGGACGCTGGGACATGAATCGCCTGTTCGATACGGCGGAGCGGGTGAGGGGAAGCTACATGACATCAGTATAGGAACTGCCCCACCGGGGGTCAAATTCTTTAGTCACCTGGGATTTGCCCGGCGCGGCGGCTCGTATTGTGTTATAATGACAGTTCCCATGGACACAGGATAAAACACCGCCTATGAGCCTCTGCTAACGTCCGTTATCCGCAATCCCATCCAGACCAGATGGTCTCGAAACACAGCTGGTGAAGAAGCTGTATTTGCGCATGCGACAAACCGCGCGGTTACGCCCGTTACCGGTCGTCCACCGCTGCGACAAGAGAGGACGGCGAGAAGCGTAACCGATGTGCGGTATCTGCGGGAAACTCGTGTGGAATGACCCCCGGGGCGTCTCCGAGCAGCTCGTCCGGGATATGAGCGCCGTCCTCGCCCATCGTGGCCCCGACGGCAGCGGAGAGCACCTGTGGAATGACACCACCGTGGCGATCGGCCTCGGCCACCGGCGTTTGAGCATCATCGACCTGTCCGACGCGGGCAGGCAGCCGATGTCGAATGAAAGCGGCACCATCTGGGTCGTTCACAACGGCGAGATCTACAATTTTCGTGAGCTGCGCGCCGAGTTGGAGACGTTCGGCTACCGTTTCCATTCCAAAACCGACACAGAAGTGATCGTGCACGCCTATGAAAAGTGGGGCACGTCCTGCGTGGAGCGCCTGCAGGGCATGTTCGCGTTCGCCGTCTGGGACCAGCCGAGGCGCCGCCTCTTTATCGCCCGCGACAGGGTGGGGATCAAACCGCTCTACTATTCCGCTCGCCCGGACTCGCTGCTGTTTGCCTCGGAACTCAAGGCACTCATGCAGGACCCGACGCTGGATACCCAGATGGACGACAGCGCGCTGGACCGGTATCTGGCGTTCGGGTACGTGCCCTCACCGGACACGATTTTCCCCTCGGTGAAGAAGCTCCCCCCGGCCCACGTGCTCACGTGGGAAGACGGCCGTGTACGGATAGAACCGTACTGGCGTTTCCGGCCCGCCGACGATACCGCGCCGGAGAAGAGCGACGGCGAGTGGCTCGACGAGTTCGAATCCGTCCTGGAAAGGGCCGTCGCGCGGCAGATGGTAAGCGATGTCCCGCTGGGCGCGTTCCTGAGCGGCGGTATCGATTCGAGCCTCATCGTGTGGATGATGTCACGGTCATCCGAGCTGCCGGTACGTTCGTTCACAGTCGGGTTCGATAAGCAGAGTTGGAGTGAGTCGCGGTACGCGCGCCTGGTCGCACGGGAGTTCGGGACCCGACACCGCGAGCACGACATTGCCCCGGACGCGATGGAGATCCTGCCGAAGCTCGTGTGGCACCTCGACGAACCCTTCGGAGATTCGTCGATACTTCCTACCTACTATGTGAGCAAGATGACGCGGCAGGAGGTGACGGTGGCGCTGTCCGGCGACGGCGGCGACGAGTTGTTCGCCGGTTATACGCGCTATCAGGGCGAGCGCCTTTCCAACATCTTTCGTCGTTTCCCAGGCTGGGTGCGCTCGGGCGTGGTGTCGACGCTGCGCTCGGCCCCGCTGGCGCGCACGGCGTCCGGCAGGAGGTTGGGCACCGTGCTGGCCAACGCAGAGCTGGATTTCGTCAGCCGCTATCGCAACAAACAGTCGCTGGGCAGTCCCACGACGCGGATGGAATTATACGCGGATGACTTCAGGGACAACCTGAGTGCCACAATCGACCCGCTGGACGAGCTCTTCGCCTCCGTCTCGGAGAGAGACTTCATCGATCGTCTGACCACTTTTGACATGGAGTTCTATCTGCCCAACGATATGCTGGTCAAAGTCGACCGGATGAGCATGGCGTCCTCGCTCGAGGTGCGGGTTCCATTTCTGGATGAAACGGTGATAGAGGTCGCGTCGCGGATTCCCAATCGCCTGAAGCTGCGCAACTTCACGACGAAATACCTCTTGAGAAAGATGGCGGCGAAGGTATTGCCGCCCGAGATCTGGCGCCGCGGCAAACAGGGTTTTGGCGTGCCGATCCAGTCATGGTTCAGGGGCGAGCTGGTGGACGCGGCCCGGGACATGCTCCTCGACAGGCAGACGTTGAACCGGGGTTTCTTCGCACGAGCGGGACTGGAGAAGCTCCTGCAAAGACACGAGAGTGGAACGGGCGACTACGGTCACTTGATTTTCGCCCTCATGTCGTTCGAAATCTGGAACCGCGTCTTCATCGACAAGAGGGGAGCATGACCATCACCACGTGCATGGTCACCAATATGTACCCGACCGACGACAACCCGGGGTACGGCGTGTTCATCAAGTCGCAGATCGACTCGATCACCGCCGCCGGACACGATGTCGACGTCATTTTCATCGATGGACGCAAGTCGAGCTGGAACTACCTTGCCGCCGTCGTGCGGCTGAGGCGGATGCTGAAGAACGGCCGCTACGATGTGGTGCATGCGCACTACGGGCTGAGCGGGATGGTGGCGCGCGCCCAGCGCCGTTGCCCGGTCGTCGTCTCGTTTTGCGGTGATGATCTGCTTGGTACGTCGAACGGCCGCGGTGGCATTACGTTGAAGAGCCGGCTGCTCGTGTGGCTGGGGCAAGTGCTGGCAAAATCCGCGGACGGGATCATACTGAAGAGCGAGCAGATGAAGGAGCGCCTCGCCTTTTCGTCCGCGAGGCAGAGGGCGATGGTTATTCCCAACGGCGTGGATCTGGAAATGTTTCGGCCGCTGGAACGCGGTGACGCGCGTGACGCGTTGGGCATGAAGGGCGACATGCCGTACGTTCTTTTCGCCGGCGCGCCCCGCGTGCGGGTCAAGCGATTCGATCTCGCGCAGGCCGCGGTTGCGATCGCGCGGAAGGTGTATCATGACGTCGAACTGGTGACGCTCGACGCCAGACCGCAAAGCGAGGTGCCGTTGTATATGAGTGCCTGCGACGTCATGCTCGTAACATCGGACTCCGAGGGTTCACCCAACATGGTCAAAGAGGCCATGGCTTGCAACTTGCCGGTGGTGTCGGTGGACGCCGGTGACGCGTGGCAGGTGATGGGGGACGCAGAGCACTGTCACCGCGCGGAGCGCGAGGTCGCGGATATTGCGGACAAGCTTGGCCGGGTGCTGGCGGTGCGTGCGCGCAGCGACGGGCGCAAGCACATTGGGCATCTCGGGCTGGGCGCCGTCGCCGAGCGTGTAATCGGCGTTTATCAAGAGGTCTTGAGAAGAGGATAGCGTTATGTGCGGCATCGCAGGAGTCCTGAACCACGATGGAACACCGGTCGACCGCGGCCTTCTGGCCAAAATGTGCGATGTGATCGCCCACCGTGGCCCCGACGATGCCGGCGTTTTTGTGGACGGCGCCGTCGGCCTCGGTAACCGCCGTTTGAGCATCATCGACCTCGAAGGCGGGCACCAGCCCATTCATAACGCGGGCAGGACCGCGTGGATTGTCTACAACGGGGAGCTCTACAACTACCGCGAGCTGCGGGACGCGCTCGAGGCCACAGGCTACCGCTTTCAGACGCAATCGGACACCGAGGTGGCGCTGGCCTCGTACGAGGCCTGGGGAATCGAGTGTGTAAAGCGTTTCAACGGCATCTTTGCTTTCGCCGTTTGGGATGTGCCGCGCCGCAAGCTCTTCCTCGCGCGGGATCATCTGGGTGTCAAGCCGCTCTATTATTACCAGGACCCCAACACCACTGTATTCGCCTCCGAGATCAAGTCGATCCTCGAGGATCCGCGTGTGCCGCGGACCGTGGACCTGCCGTCTCTCGACATGTTCCTGACCTACCGCTACGTGCCGTCACCGGGCACGCTCCTCGCCGGTATTCACAAGCTTAGCCCGGGGCACCGGCTGGTGGTGGAAGACGGTGTGACAAGCGTCGAGGACTACTGGCAATACATCCCGGAGATCAATCACGCCATCACAGAGGAGGATGCCGCCGACAAACTCGCCGCACTTTTCGAACAGGCCGTGCGCCGGCAACTGGTCAGCGACGTCCCGGTCGGTTTGATGCTGAGCGGCGGTATTGACTCTGGCGCCGTGCTGGCGGTCATGAGCAAGTACACGGACGGGCCGGTCAAGACCTTTACCGTAGGATTCGAGGGCGAGAGTGATGCCAACGAGCTCGCCGAAGCCCGCGAGACCGCCGAGTTGTTCGGGGCCGATCATCATGAGGTCGTGGTGAGCGCGGGGGAGTACCGCGAATTTTTGTCGCAGGCGCTGTGGCACCTGGAGGAACCGCTCAGTACCACGTCGATTCTGCCATTCTACCACGTCTCGCAACTGGCCCGCCGCCACGTGAAAGTGGTGCTGACCGGTCAGGGGGCCGACGAGCCCTTCGCCGGCTACAACCGCTACCGGGGCGAGAAGCTGGGGCAATACCTGCGCCGTGTTCCCTCGAGCATTCAGCAGGGGCTGTCCAGGGCCGGTCAGAAGTTCCCGCATCGCTCGGAGGGAATAAGAAGAGCGGCCCGGGCGCTCACCGTCGAGGATCCGGTGCAGCGTTTCGTTGAGGTGTACGCGGTATTCCCCGCCGTGGAGCGACAGGGTCTCTATCGGCCCGAAGTGGCCGAGGCGGCCGGCGCCAACGACCCCTCGCGGGCGATCGCACCACTGCAAAAACGTGTGTCGCATCTGGATTCACTCGCCCAGATGCTCTACATCGATACACGCGTGTGGCTGGCCGATGACCTGCTGCTCTACGGGGACAAGCTTTCCATGGCGCACTCGCTCGAGGCCCGGGTGCCGTTTCTGGACGTGGAGTTTCTGGAGTTCGCCGAGACCCTCCCCTCGCACATGAAGCTGCGCGGACTCACCGGCAAGTATATCCACAAGAAGGCAATGTCGAGGTGGCTGCCGGCGCACATTATTCGCCGAAAGAAGAAGGGTTTTGCCACACCGATGGATCGGTGGCTGCAACATGAATTGGCGGACTACCTCCGCGAAACGCTGCTGCCGGCGGGCACGGCGTGCCACGATTATTTCAACACAAGCACCATTGCCGACATGATCGAGACGCATGCCTCGGGCCGCAGGGACTACCAGAGGCAGCTTTTCGCGCTCCTGACCTTCGAATTGTGGCACCGAATTTTTGTAGGTGCACAGGGACGCTGACACATGTCAACGATCTGGATAGACCTCGATAACGCACCGCACGTCCCCTTTTTTACACCGATAATCCACAACTTGAAGGACGGGGGACACGCGACGCTGGTGACCGTTCGGAACCACGGGTACACGCGCGAGATGCTCGACCGCCGGCCGATCGATTACGACCTGGTCGGCAGGCATCCCGGCAAGAACCTGCTCATGAAGGTTGTGGGAACGGCGGCTCGCGTCGCATCCCTGGTTCACTGGGCGCGGGGGCGCCGCATCGACGCGGCAGTCAGTCACGGATCGCGCTCGCTGCTACTGGCCTGCCAGGTGCTCGCCATTCCGTGCGTCACCATGTACGACTACGAATTCGTTTCGACGGCGATCTTCAACCGTTTTTCGCAACGGATCCTCCTGCCCGACCTGCTTCCCGACAACCTGCTGAAAACGCTTGGCCTGGACCCGCGGCGAGTCGCCAAGTATCCCGGGTTCAAGGAAGAGGTGTACCTGGGGGCATTCTCTCCCGACCCGTCGATCCTGGAGCACCTCGACATCCCCGCGGGCGACACGGTGGTCGTGATTCGTCCGCCCGCCACAAACGCGCATTATCAAACGCGCCTGAGCGAGGACATCATGGAGGCCGTACTGCAGCGCATCGCCGCCGAGACGAATACGGTAGGGGTGGTCGTGCCGCGGACCGCGTCGCAGGCGGAGACGCTGGCGCGGTCGCTGGGCGATTGCTCCAACTTCCGGGTGCTTACCGAGGCCGTCGACGGACTCAACCTGATCTGGCACGCGGATGTGGTTGTCGGTGGCGGCGGTACGATGAACCGTGAAGCGGCCATGCTGGGTGTGCCCGTATACAGTGTTTTCACCGGGCGCGTCGGCGCGCTCGACCGGGCGCTGAGCGAGCAGGGGAGGCTATTCATGGTGAGGAATCTCCCGGACGTCGCGCGGCTGCGGTTGCACAAGCGGCCCAGGGCGGACGCCGGAGAACGTGCCGCGTCCTGGCAGGCGAGGAGCCGGGAGCTCGTCGAGTTCATCACCAAAGAGATAACCCTGGTGGCCGGGTCAAACCGCGGTTGACCGCCTCGGTGCGTTCACGAGCGCTCCCAGCGTGAACAAAAAAACTGCCGTGAGCGAGACGATGAGAAAAAGCGTGCGTGGTGTGTCGTACAACCTGGGCGTCTGCGCCCGGCCGTAACGTTCCTCTCCCAGCAAGAAACGCGTGACCCTCAAGACCGGAGCGGGAAGCTTCTCCCAGCGGATATACCTGGGGTTGTCGAACAGGTACGGGTAACTCGGATACCGCTTGTATACAGATGAAAAAATTTCGAAGTCGGCCTGGATCTCGGCGACGGTGGCGATCCCGCCACCGGCCTTGCGCCACACGAATGAGCTGTCCGAGGGCGCTATCACGTGCCAGCGCTCGCCGTTCAAGTATTCCACCATCGTGTGTCCACCTCCCCGGCCTGCCTCGTTGTCGAGCAGCTGCAGCTTTCGCGCGGGTATGTCCAGACGCCACAGCGCGTTGAGCAAGGTGCGGGTCATGGTGCCGCACGGCCCGTTGACCCAGTGCTCTTCGATACCGAAGCCGCCGTACCTCAAGCTCACTCCGGAGGTGACGTTGAATGGCGACGTGCTCTCTTTGACCGAGTACCAGTCCAGTTCACTGCCATTCAGGCGATGGCGGGTTTGGAGATAGATTTCATAGGAAAGGGCGAGGGCGACATCGTCCGTGGACAGGCTATCGTCGCCGGCCAGCGTTGTTTCAACGAGGGCATCGACGAAACGGTTTCGTTCCGCCACCTTGCGCGAGAAAAAGACGGCGCAGACGATCGACATCGCCAGGCCGGCCAGCATCACATAGAATATCAGGCGTCTCATTCGGTCACCGTTTCCACTGCCGGTTCTCACAGGGAATTCTTCAGTTTCATTGCATCTTTGAACATGATAAAGAGCACCGTCCACGCGATGTCGAACGCACCGCCGCTTTCACCTTCCCATTTCTCCGCGTATTCCTTGAAGACCGGGTTGCCGGTGATGTCGTACAGCGTGCGCAGCTGGGTGACGTGCAGGCTATGGTAAGTGGGGTTCGCGATGTTGAAATGGTTTCTCATCCCCGGTTTTGGAGACAGGCTGTAAAGACTGTATCCGTGCTTGTCATATTGGGGAAGGAAATCGAGTGTTCCCTGGACGCCTCGTTCGAAAATCTCCCGGGCCGCGGCCGATCCCGTATAGCTGGCGAAGTAGTGCAGACCGATCAGCGTGCTCAGATGCCCGTTCAGGATGTGGTGGAGAGGAGTCGTGACAACTTCCTCAAAAAACAACCCGTCGTTTTCGGTCACACAGGCGAGTCCTCCGTCTTCGACCGCGCGGCCCAACGGCAGGACGCTCGCCAGCGCCAGATGCGAATAGCGCTCGTCGCCGGTCAGCCACGCCGCCCACAGGATCGCGTCCAGGCAGCGTATCTGAAAATACGCCGAGCGCCATGGAGCCCGGGCGTTGTACTGGTATCCCAGATCGAAATCCGCGCACCACACCGTGGTGGATTCGCCGCCGACCACGACCTCGCGGCCGGATTTCTCGAGAAACTGGAACTGGCGCATCGCCAGCAGCAGCTCCGTCTCGCTGCCCGTCTTCAAG
>JAZGDW010000267.1:0-6812 GCA_036478295.1 Candidatus Krumholzibacteriia bacterium | reverse complement strand
GCCCGGATCGGCATCGGGTTACGGACGATCGGCCAGCCGCACCCCGGGCTCAGCCGGGCACTCGGCACCACCGTGCCTGCCTTTTCGTTCGCGTTCAACGCCGAGATCGAATTCCCGAAGGGAAGCGCGATCGAGATTTTCCGCGGGGGCCTGGAAGTGGGTGTCCTGAGCCTCGTTTTCTTGAGAGCTGGTGTCATGGATGTTTTGACGCCGAGTGGTTTCGGCAACTCGCCTGCCGAGATCACGTTGGGTGTGGGTCTGAACCTGCCGTACGAGCGGTTCGAGGCGCGGCTTGACTATGCGAGGTTCAAACCGGGTACCGTCGCCACAAACCGGGTGGGCGCAACGGTGGCTTTTCTGTACTAAAAAACATGCGAGAACGTGACGGCCTGCCACAAGTCTCGATCTACCCCATTCTGGGTGTCAACTTCGTTGGCACGCTCGGGTTCAGTATCGTTCTGCCCTTTCTCGTCTTTCTTGTCACACGATGGGGCGGGAATGCGCTCATCTACGGTGTTATGGGGGCGACGTACTCGGTGTTCCAGCTGATCGGCGCCCCGATCCTCGGGCGGTGGAGCGATGTCTACGGCCGGAGGAAGATCCTTCTGCTAAGCCAGCTCGGGACGCTCTTCTCCTGGGGTATCTTTCTCGTTGCCTTCACCCTACCCACGCGGCCGCTCGTCAGTGTGGATTCCCAGGCGCTGGGACAGTTCGCGCTGACACTGCCGCTACTCGTGCTCTTTCTGGCGCGGGCGTTCGACGGCGCTACCGGCGGCAACATCTCGGTGGCAAACGCCTACCTCGCCGATATATCGAGCCAGGAGAACCGCGTTGCGAACTTCGGCAAGATGGCGGTATCGGCAAACCTCGGGTTCATCCTCGGGCCGGCACTCGCCGGCGTGTTGGGTGGCACCTCGTTGGGGGAACTGCTGCCGGTGCTCGCCGCGTTTGCGATCTCTGTCGTCGCCAGTCTCATGATTCTCTTCAAGCTGCCGGAGTCCAGGCCGTGCGTCCTGAGCGAGGACCCCGAACAGGTCGGCGTGCACAAGGTACTCGGACAGGACCACAAGCCGTGCTTTGAAATGAAGGCCGCCGAGAAGCTCTCGTTCCGGGGGGTGCTGCGGCTACCGGACGTGTCGCTTTTGCTGGGGATTTATTTTCTCGTCATGCTGGGATTCAACTTCTTCTACATCGCCTTTCCGGTGCATGCGTCCAGGGACCTAGGCTGGAGCGTTCAGGAGATGGGGATTTTCTTTGTGGTCTTGAGTCTCATGATGGCCCTCGTACAGGGACCGGTCCTAAGCCGTGCGTCCAGGAGGTGGCCGGAGTCGACGCTGGCCGTCGTGGGGAGCCTCATTCTTGCCGCGAGCTTTCCCTTCTTTTGCTCGCCAAACATGGTGCGGCTCTACACGGGGGTCGTGCTGCTGGCGCTGGGGAACGGGCTTATGTGGCCGTCGGTGGTGTCCATCCTCTCGAAGACGGCGGGGGACAAGTACCAGGGCGCCGTGCAGGGAGTGGCGGCCAGCTGCGGTGCGGTGGCGAGCATCCTGGGGCTCGTGCTCGGTGGGATGCTATTTACGCTGCTGAATGTTCGGGTGTTCGTCTTGTCTGCGGTGGTTATCTTCGGGGTGTTTCTTTTGTCTCTTCGGGTGGGGCAGACTGAGGGATCGGGAACCGGTGCCGCACGGACGTCCACGTCATGAACGCCGAGAATGAAAACTTGTGCTATATTGGACCCATGGTTCTCCGGAATCTGGTCGTGGTCGCCGTTTTGAACTTCTTTTACAATGTGAAACTACACGAGGATGAGGACATGGCCGTGTACCGGTATGCCCTCTCCGAATAGAAAGATCGGTCATGAGTACCACCCACCAGAACAACAAGCAGTCCATCACCGCCGCCGGTAGCGACGCACTGGAGATCCGCACCGGTCTCGAGAGCGCCTACGGGGACGTCTACACGCCGGAAGTCATGGGCGCCCTCGCGTTTCTGGCACCGTTCAACGAGGATCAAAAACAGGTCATGGCCGGTCGCATCCGCCGCCGGGCGGAGCGCGCCAGAAACCACCAGAGAATCAGCTTCCTCGACCCGAACAGCTACATTCCGCGCACCCGGATCAAGGTGCAAGACGCACGCGACGGCAAGTTCATCGGTTCGGAGATACCGGCCGACCTCAAGCGGCAGTGGATTCAGGGCACCGGGCCCGGCGCCAAACCGAATTCCCCCACCGAGAAAAGCATCCGCAACGTCGCCTACGCACTCCTCTCCGGCGCCGATGGCTGGATGTTCGACGGCGAAGACGCCATGGGCCAGATAACCACCATGTCGCTCGACAACCAGCGCAACCTGAAACTTGCCATTCAAAAAGACCCGCCGTTCATGAAGGTGGCCGAGCAGGTGGCCGTGGAGATGAACGAGTGGTCGAAGGGATTTCTGGCGCGTGAGATCATCGACGACTTGCGCGGGCAGCTGGACTTTACCACGAAGATTTTCCGCGCGCGCGGGTTGCACCTCGACGACCGTCACATCCGCGATCGCGACGGCCAGGGGTTTTCGGCCTCCATTGTCGACACGGTTCTGTACGTCGTAAACAACTACCAGCAGTTCCTCAAAGCTGGCTCGTCCATCGTCCTCTACCTGCCCAAGATCCAGACGGCGGAAGAGGCGGCGCTGTGGAACGACATGCTGACCGTGCTCGAAGACTACGTCGCCCTCCCCAACGGCACCATCAAGGTCTACGTGCTGGTGGAACAGCTCGAGGCTACGTTTCAGCTCATGGAAATCCGCGCGGCCCTGGGCCGGCACTTCGTCGGCTTCAACACCGGCCGCTGGGACTACATAAACAGCGTGGCCGATGCGATGGCGTGGGATAAAGGTTTCATCAATCCCAATATCGAAGCCATCACCATGACCTACGCCTACATGAAACACTACGAAGACCGCGTGCGACGCGCGGTGAACACACCGGACCTCAAAGGCAACTTCGCTTTGTGGCAGGGAGGGATGGAGCCCAACATTCCCGTGGGGTCGAAAGAGGGCGTCACCAACAGTATGAAGAAAGCCGTGGCCGGTGGCGCGCGCGAGCAGCGGCGGGGTGCTAGCGGCAAGTGGGTCGCCCACTGGAAAATGGTGCACATCGTACGACCGGTGTGGGAGCGGGTCGGGGAAGACAACCAACTCGGGAGCGACTTCCCGCCACTGACCTACACCCAGGCCGACGCCGACGGTCTGACCCTGCTGGAACCCGCGCCGAGGACCATCCGCGGGGCGCGCAATCTTCTCAGTGTCGCGCTCCAGTACGGCAACGCCTTCAGTCAGGGTTTCCAGGCGGCGGCGCTCAAACCGGCCGACTTCTTCGACGACGACAACATCCTGTACCTCATGGAAGACATGGCGACCGGAGAGATCCGTCTCAGCATCCTGTGGGAGTGGATCCACAAGGGCGCGGTGCTGACCGAAGACGATCGTGAGACGGGATTGAAGGTGGGAGACGTATTCACCGCCAAGGTCTTCAAGAAACTACTGGAGGAAGAGTACCGGAAACTCCTCGAGGCAAAGGACAAGGACGTCCACGATGACTCCAAAACGACCACCCTGCCCATTGCGCGGGAGATCGTCGAGACCTATGTCGTCGATGACGTGAAAGCCCCATGGTATATCGATCTCCTGAACCTCAATCTGAATAACCATAACCTGGTGACCGCCAGGGAACGGATCGAACGCTACATGGAGACGTTCAAACGGGACGGCACCCGGCTTACCGAGAACCTCGATTTTGCGGACACGGCCGAAGCGGACACGGCCGAACCGGCAGCACCCGAAGCGTCCACGCCACAACCGGCAGCGCCCGCCGAACGGGGTTGGCTCGAGACCGAAACCGCAGACACCGAGAAGTGGTTTTCGAGTGAGCGTTTCGGTGACATCACCCGTCTCTACTCGGCCCGCCAGGTGGTGGCACAGCGCGGCACCATCCAGCAGGACTACTCCATCGCGCGCCAGGCGGCCGAGGGATTCTACGAACGGCTGAAGGAGCTGTTTTCCAAACGAAGTCAGATAACCACGTTCGGTCCCTACTCACCGGGGCAGGCGGTGACGTTGAAACGGATGGGCATCGAAGGCATCTATCTCGGCGGCTGGGCAACTTCAGCCAAGGGGTCCGTCACCGAAGACCCCGGACCCGATCTGGCCAGCTATCCATTGAGCCAGGTGCCGGACGAGGCGGCGACCCTGGTATGCGCGCTCCTTGCCGCGGATAAGAACCAGGAGTTTGCACGCTCGCGGATGACGGACAAGGAACGGGCGGCTGCAAGAAGGATCGATTACCGCCCGTTTATCATAGCCGACGCCGACACCGGTCACGGCGGCGGGGCGCACGTGAGGAACCTCATCCGCCGCTTTGTCGAAGTGGGGGTTCCCGGTTACCACATCGAGGACCAGAAACCGGGCGCCAAGAAATGCGGCCACCAGGCCGGCAAGGTGCTGGTGCCCGTCGACGAGCAGATAAAACGCCTGAACGCGGCGCGTCTGCAACTGGACATCATGAAGGTCCCCGGCATCATCGTGGCGCGCACCGACGCCGAAGCGGCGACCTACCTCGACGGCCGCGGTGACGAGCGGGACCATCCCTTTATACTCGGCGCCACCAACACCGCGCTACCCGCCTTCAAGCCCGCCTATCTCGCAGTTCTCAAACGCTTCTACGAGGCGGGTGTTGAAGAGATAAACGGGCACCTGCTGTACAAGGTCTCCAGGGCCGCCTACCGGTCGGCGCTCTCCTGGTTGGAACAAGCCGGTATCCTGTCGCGTGTGGATGGAAGTCTCGCGGCCATGGACGAGGGGGCCGACGTCGAAGCGACATTGGATGAGGTGACCACCGTCTTCATCGACGCCTGGCAGATGCAGGCGGGTCTCAAGACCTTCGGTCAGGCCGCGGCCGATGCGATGGAGTTTCATATCGACGAAGGTGCGACGTTCGACATGACGGTCGAAGAATGGCTCGATTTCTCGCGGCGGGTGTCCTTTCCGGAAGCGCGGGAGCAGGCAAAAGCGATGGATATCAAGGTCCTGTGGGATTGCGAATTATCAAAGACACCGGAAGGCTACTACCAGATACAAGGCGGTATCGATTATGCGGTGGCCCGGTCGCTGGCCGTGGCTCCCTTTGCCGACATCCTGTGGATGGAGACCAAGACCGCGAACCTGGCCGACGCGCGCAAGTTCGCAAACGCAATCCACGACATATATCCCGACAAGATGCTGGCCTACAATCTGTCGCCATCGTTCAACTGGGACACGACCGGTATGAGCGACGAAGACATGCGGGGTTTCCCGGAGAAGCTGGGGAGGAGCGGGTATGTCTTCAACTTCATTACCTACGGTGGTCACCAGATCGACGGTCTCGCCGCCGAGGAGTTTGCCACCGCGTTGAAACAGGATGGGATGCTGGCGCTGGCGAGGTTGCAGCGCAAGTTTCGTCTGCTCGACTCACCATACCGCACGCCGCAGAGCTACGTCGGTGGGCCGCGTCTCGACGGCGCCCTCATGGCGGTAACGGGCCGCACCGCGACCACCAAGGCGATGGGCAAAGGTTCGACGCACGCCCAGCACCTGGTCCAGACCGAAGTGCCGCCGAAACTCCTGGAGTCGTGGCTCGAGTTGTGGACCAAACACAACGGTATCCCCGGCACCCTCGAGGTCCAGCTGCGCCCGCACACGGCCGGTGCCGAGCTCCTGGAGTTGAACGTACTCGATGGCGCCGGCACCAGAACCGCCGATGTTATCTTCGCCACGATCCAGGATCGTCGCGACCGCAACATCCTCTCGATCCGCGACCAGAACACATTCGACGAGGGGTTCCGCAAGAAACGATTGATGACCTTGATCCACCTCTTTCTCATCCATCGTTACAAGAGTGTGTCGATCCATTACGTGAGTCCAACTGATGACAATCAAAAACAAACCGCGGGAATGAAGGACCTGGGTATTCTCGACGACGTAAAAACCGAGATCGGTCAGATTATTGTGGCCGGCGTCAATACGGAACGCGTCAAGGAACTGCTCGCCCCCGACCAGGTCGAGCTCAAAAAACTCATCGCCAAGAGTTCCCGCGCACAGAGCGAGGACAAACCCCAGGATTCGTAGGCTCTCGGTGTCGGAGCTGGCGGGGCGGGTGCGGTTCCTCCCGATCTAGTCGACTTTCCGTAACTATAACACTCACTCCGACTTCCAGTTAAAGGGGAGCCTGCCGGGGAAGCATGGGCGTAAATAGCCCCAATTTTGGGCCAATTGAGACACCGTTCTTCCCCCGGTTCGCGTCCGAATGCTATTATCCCCCTTGCCGAGGTGCGGGAGGACGAGGACGCTATGATCAAACTACCGAAAGGATTCAACTATCGGAAAGTTACCCTAGATGTTGCCGAAACGCATATCCGCGACGTTTTGAAAGTCAACGTCGAGAACTGGGTAAAATTCCGATATGCAATCCACGTTGGCAACAACGCTTCCAACCTCAGCTCGAACCAAACGATCCCGGAGCCCGTCAGAGACAGCTACAGGGAGCTTGCAAAGTCGCACTATGAGGTGGTTACGTCGATCGGCGCAGCCGCCGCGGTTCTGCAGCGCACCGCTCAGGAAATGCACTCGATAGAGTACTTTGCTCACATCAAGGGTATCTATTTCCACTTCGGATGCACGCTGGACAACCTCGCACGGCTGATCTTCATAATAAATGACCCAGACGCCCCCACCAAGAAACGCGGGACCAGGCTCCTGCGTCACTGGATCGACTGGGGAAGTCTAAAGAGCTACCCAGG
>JAZGDW010000266.1:0-2662 GCA_036478295.1 Candidatus Krumholzibacteriia bacterium | reverse complement strand
TGATGGCGCGTGCCCCCACCTAATTTCAGCTCTCGGGCCGCGGGGCCGCGCTAAATTTCCAGTTCAAACCCTATCGACCAGTGGCATCGTTCTGAGCATAATGTTGGACGCTGCCGGCGCAGGCCAGGAACGCGTTGCTTGTTGGTTGCTGAGGCAAATGGCGAGCGCGACATGGCGGACGAGAACCAACGAGCGGATCCGGCATATAAGATATTGGCAAGTAGTGCACGACACGGCAAACTACACATACGATGAAACAACCTTCTGAGGGTTCCGGGCCGCCCGGTCCTTACGGGATTGTGGGAAGCGGCCGCATGGCCAGCCACATGACTCGTTACTTTGAGCTGCTGGGCGTGCCGCTGCGACGCTGGTCGCGCTCCCGGCAGCAGAGCGACGGCATTGATGTTGGGTCCGCTCTAGAAGCCTGCGGTCGAGTGTTGCTACTGGTGAGCGACGCGGCCATCGAACCCGTCGTCGCCGATAATCCCGCTCTGTCCGAGAAGATGCTCATCCATTTTTCGGGCAGCCTCAGCACGCCTGTAGCTCAGGGCATGCACCCGCTCTGCACGTTCGGCACTGAACTGTACGACCTGGAAACCTACCGGCAAGTACCCTTCGTTTGTGAGCGGGGAAAGTACACGTTCGAAGCTATTTTCCCGCACCTGCCCAATCCCACCTTTACAATCGACGCGGGAGACAAACCCCTGTACCATGCTCTAGCCGTGCTAGCTGGCAATTTCACTTACGTCCTGTGGACGAAGCTATTCTCCGATTTCGAATCCCGTCTCGGCCTGCCGCGTGAGGCGGCGATACCGTACTTGCGAACGATCGCCTCCAATCTCTCCGGCGGACGGGCCGATGCGCTGACCGGTCCACTGACACGGGGTGACAGCGAAACCGTCGCCGCCAACCTTGCGGCGCTGCAAGGCGATCCATTCCAGGACGTTTACCGAGCGTTCGTGCAGGCGATAGCGCCCGACCTGTTGAGGGATTCGTAATGAATGTTTTCCAGTTCCAGGCTATGAAGAACGAGGGGCGGATCATCACTGCGACTACCGCATACGATTATTGGTCTGCTAAGATCCTCAACGACTCCGAAATCGACATGATCATCGTAGGCGACAGTGTGGCTATGGTGGTCCACGGACATCCCAATACCCTGGCTGCGACGACTGCAATGATGGAGATGCACATTGCCGCAGTGGCGCGCGGAGCCACTGACAAGTTCATCGTCGGTGACATGCCGTTCCTCTCCTTTCGTAAGGGCCTGTCGGAGACGATGCACTGCGTTGAACGGCTGATGCGCGCGGGAGCGCACGCCGTGAAACTCGAGGGCATCGACGGTCTGGAAGACATCGTTAAGCACACGGTCGATTCAGGCGTTCCTGTGATGGGTCATCTGGGACTCACGCCGCAGTCAGTCCACGCGCTGGGCGGCATGAAAGTTCAGGCGAGAGATGAAGACGCCTCAGCGCTTCTGGCAGACCGTGCAAAGCGCGTCGAGGACGCGGGCGCGTTTTCGGTGGTGCTCGAGTGCGTCTCGGCAACCGCCGCCCGGAGGGTCACGGAAGAAGTCTCGATACCCACCATCGGTATCGGCGCCGGCAAGCACACCGACGGTCAAGTGCTGGTCCTGCACGATATCTTGGGATTCAATACCGATTTCAAACCAAAATTCGTCCGCAACTTTGCAGGCGGAGAGGAATTCGTGCTGGACGCGGTGAACCGCTTCGCTCAAGAAGCCAGGGCGGGAACGTTTCCAGCAAAGGCCGAGACATATTCATGACTGTCTTTCTCGAATCGATACCTGCGTGGCGCGACATCCGCCGGTCGCTCGCGCAGGACACGGTGGGATTCGTTCCCACGATGGGCGCTCTCCACCGAGGCCATTTCAGTCTCGTGGAGCGAAGCACCGCCGAGTGTGACGTGACGGTAGTGAGTGTGTTCTTAAATCCGACCCAGTTTAGCGATCAAGCCGACTTGGAAAAATACCCGCGGGACCAAGACGGCGATCGTGCGGCTCTCGACGATTACGGGGTGGATTACGCGCTCTTCCCCACGTTTCAGATGATCTATCCGGACGAGTACCGCTATAAGGTTGCCGAATCGGGGCTCAGCTCGCAGCTCTGCGGTGCCTCGCGTCCCGGACATTTCGATGGGGTCCTCACGGTGGTGATGCGTCTACTAAATATCGTGCGACCTCACAGAGCCTATTTCGGAGAGAAAGACTACCAACAGTACCTGCTCATCCGCGATATGGTGCAATCGTTCTTAATGGATATCGAGATCGTGCCCTGCCCGACAGTCCGCGAAGAGGACGGCGTCGCCCTGAGTTCGCGCAACCGGCGCCTCTCCGCCGGCGGCAGAAAACAGGCTGCGGCGTTCGCCAAGCAGCTGCGGGAGGGGGACAGTCCGGAACGGATACGCTCGGCTCTGGAGAGCCTCGGTATCACCGTCGAGTATGTTGCAGAAGATCTTGGCAGGCGATTCGGCGCCGTGTTCGTAGACGGCGTACGGTTGATCGATAACGTCGTTCTGGGTTGAACTCGCGCTAAACCTCTAGCTCAAATCCTATCGGCGCCGCCCGCGCGGAGTGTGTGATGGCGCCCAGCGAGATCGCCGGCCCAGATGTGGTGATCGAGGCTTCGGGAGGCATCTCGCT
>JAZGDW010000265.1:0-2922 GCA_036478295.1 Candidatus Krumholzibacteriia bacterium | reverse complement strand
GGATCTCCCCGTGGCCCGTACGACTCCAATCGATCTGTATCGAAATATCGGAATCATGGCTCATATTGATGCCGGCAAGACGACGACGACCGAACGTATACTGTTCTATACAGGTATCTCGTACAAGCTCGGCGAGGTGCATGACGGCGCTGCTGTCATGGACTGGATGGAACAGGAACAGGAGCGGGGCATCACGATTACCTCTGCTGCCACAACTACGTACTGGTCCGGTATGCGGCAACAGTTCCCGGAGCATCGGATCAATATCATCGACACGCCCTGTCATGTCGATTTTACTATCGAGGTCGAGCGATCACTGCGCGTTCTCGACAGCGCGGCGGCGGTGTTCTGTGCGGTCGCGGGCGTCGAGCCGCAATCAGAAACGGTCTGGCGGCAGGCTAACCGCTATGGTGTACCGCGGCTGGCGTTTGTTAACAAGATGGATCGCATCGGCGCTGATTTTCTTCGCGTCGTCGGTCAGATAAAAAGTCGCCTCGGTGGCAACCCGGTTCCGATACAGCTGCCTATCGGTGCGGAAGAGAATTTCCAGGGGGTCGTTGATCTGGTTCGAATGGAAGCGATCTACTGGGATGACGGTAGCCTGGGCACCACCTTCGAGGCGAAGGAAATCCCAGCGGACATGCTTGCCGACTGTGAACACTGGCGTGAGCTGATGATCGAAGCGGCGGCCGAGGCCAATGAAGAGCTGATGGACGCATACCTTGGTGCGGGGTCGCTCGACGAGGAACAGATCCGGCAGGGGCTCCGGCAGCGGACACGGGTGACGGAGATCGTTCCTACGCTTTGTGGTTCGGCGTTCAAGAACAAGGGTGTGCAGGCGATGCTTGATGCTGTCGTTGAGCTGATGCCGTCTCCGGTGGATGTGCCGGCTATGCAGGGTGAGCTCGAAGACGGGACGCCAGGTGAGCGCCCGGCGGATGACAAAGGGCCGTTCGCTGCGCTCGCATTCAAGATCATGAACGATCCGTTTGTCGGCAACCTGACCTTTTTCCGGGTATATTCCGGTGTCCTCAAGTCGGGCGACCAGGTATATAACCCGAACAAGCAGAAAAAAGAACGTATCGGCCGCATCCTGCAGATGCACGCCAATGACCGCGAAGACATCAAGGAAGTCCGGGCGGGCGATATTGCGGCGGCTGTTGGCCTGAAAGGTGTGACCACCGGCGACAGCCTGTGCGCCATCGACTCGATTATTTCACTGGAGCGTATGGAGTTCCCGGAACCTGTGATCGCGGTCGCCGTAGAGCCAAAGACTAAGGCGGATCAGGAAAAGATGGGCGTGGCCCTTTCGAAACTGGCTCGCGAAGATCCGTCGTTCAAAGTACACACCGACGAAGAGTCCGGGGAGACGATTATTTCCGGAATGGGTGAGTTACACCTGGAAATAATCGTTGAGCGGTTAAAGCGCGAATTTAAGGTCGAGGCGAATATCGGCAAGCCACAGGTCGCCTATCGGGAAACTATTCGCTCATCCGTGGATCAGGAAGGCAAATTTGTCCGCCAGAGTGGTGGTCGCGGCCAGTACGGTCACGTCTGGATCAAGATCGAGCCGCTGAAACCGGGGACCGGTTACGAATTCGAAAATTCTATCACCGGCGGAGCGATTCCGAAGGAGTACATTCCTGCCGTTGACAAGGGTATCAAGGAACAAATGGAAAACGGCGTGATCGCAGGCTATCCGGTGGTGGACTTCAAGGTAACGCTGTATGACGGCTCGTATCACGATGTCGATTCGAGCGAAATTGCATTCAAGATTGCAGGGTCCATGGCGTTCAAGGAGGGAATCAGCAAGGCGGACCCGATATTGCTGGAACCCATCATGAAGGTCGAGGTCGTAACGCCGGAAGAGTATTTTGGTGATGTTATGGGCGATCTGAATCGACGGCGCGGACTGCCCCAGGGCATGGATGACTCACCGGCTGGTAAGGTGATTCGGGCCGATGTCCCGCTGGCAGAAATGTTTGGTTACGCCACGGACATGAGGTCCATGACTCAGGGGCGGGCAACATTTTCGATGGAGTTCTCAAAATACGCCGCGGTCCCCGCGAATGTGGCTGACCTGGTTCTGAAAAAAGCGTCCTGAATAAGAAGAGGTAGCACCCATGCCCAAGGAGAAATTCGAGCGAACGAAGCCGCATGTAAATGTGGGCACGATAGGTCATGTCGATCATGGCAAGACGACGCTGACGGCGGCGATCACGAAGGTGCAGGCGGAGACGCATGGTGGTGAGTTCCGTCCGTTTGATTCGATCGACAATGCGCCGGAGGAGAAGGCGCGGGGGATCACGATAGCGACGGCGCACGTGGAGTATGAGACGGACAATCGGCATTACGCGCATGTGGACTGTCCGGGGCATGCGGACTATGTGAAGAACATGATCACGGGTGCGGCGCAGATGGACGGTGCGGTGCTGGTGGTATCGGCGGCGGACGGGCCGATGCCGCAGACGCGGGAGCACATATTGCTGGCGCGGCAGGTGGGGGTACCGTTTATCGTGGTGTACCTGAACAAGGCGGACATGGTGGACGATGACGAGCTGTTGGAGCTGGTGGAGCTGGAGGTACGGGATCTGTTATCGACCTACGAGTTTCCGGGCGATGACACGCCGGTGATCGTGGGATCGGCGCTGAAGGCACTGGAAGGCGACACTGGGGAGCAGGGCATTGGGAGCATCAGCAAGCTGCTGGAGGCGATGGACTCGTACATACCGGAGCCGGAGCGGGCGATAGATGGTGATTTTCTGATGCCGGTGGAGGACGTATTTTCGATTTCGGGCCGCGGCACGGTGGTGACGGGCCGGATTGATCGCGGGATTGTGCAGGTTGGAGACGAGATCGAGATTGTGGGGATCCGGCCGACGGAGAAGTCGACGTGCACGGGTGTGGAGATGTTCCGGAAGT
>JAZGDW010000264.1:0-9801 GCA_036478295.1 Candidatus Krumholzibacteriia bacterium | reverse complement strand
GGTCGCTGGGCGTGGTTCTCTACGAGATGCTCACCGGGCGCTTGCCGTTCAGCGGCGAACCTGAGCAAGCGGTGACCTTCCAGATCGTTCATGAGCGTCCAGAGCCGATAACGGCATTGCGCACCGGGGTTCCAATGGAACTGGAGCGGATTGTCAGCAAATGCTTCGAGAAGAAGCCCTCCGATCGATACCAACACGTGGACGAGCTGGTCGTGGACTTGCGCAAGCTGAAGAGAGCACCCACGCCGAAGCCTAAGAAGAATCTGATCAAATACGCAGTCGTTGCCTTGGTTGTTGTGATCGTTGGCGTGACCATGTGGAAATCACTGTGGCAACACGGAGCGGTGTCTCCCACCGAGGACTTGGCCGTAGCGGTGGTGGATTTCCGGGACCTGGGAACACCCGATGACGCGACGGCGTCTGCGGGGATTACAGGCTTGGTGCAGGTGGGCCTTGTGGAGAGCAGTCCCTGCCGGGTCGTGAGCCCTCAGTATCTTTATGACCTGCGCCGCCGCCTTTTTGGTGCCGGTCGCGGCCCGATCGAGGAGGACCAGGCCCTCGAGGTGGCGCGAAAGTCTGGGGCGACGATGCTCCTCTCGGGACAAATGGTGACATTGAGCGTCAACCCGTACATCACCTGGCAGTTGGTGGATACACGGAATGGGAAGAGCCTCGGCGCACGGCGCGTGGAGGGTGAGAACCTGGCCATGCTGGCGGATCAGATTATCGCCGGCGTCCTGCCGTTGCTCGCGAGTGAATGTGGAGTGGAAGAGCCGACCTTGCCGCCGTCGGTCAGCACGCTGACCACGGCTTCGCCGCAGGCTTATCGACACTACGTGGCCGGCGTTCTGGCACGTGAGGAAGTTCGAGAGGAGGAAGCAATACGTGAACTAGAGCATGCAGTGAGGCTCGACTCCACATTCGCCCTGGCCCTTTTTGAGCTGGCCAGGGCAACCCCGTTTAAGGTAGCGAGCGATCGCGCTCGCTCCTTTGCCGAGAGGGCATGGGAACTGCGGACGCGTTTAGGGCTCAAGGATCGCCTGCGGCTCGACGCGTACCGGCAGCGGTTGGACTGGCGCATCCAAGATGCTTTGAGTACGTACCGGGAAATGCTCTCGCGCTGGCCGGATGACCGAGAGGTTCTCGGCGATCTCTCTGCGCTATTGTCTTGGTACTGGTATTCCAACGAGGCAATCCAGGTCGCCGAAAGGGGGCTTGCCCTTTACCCGGACGATCTGGGCTTCGGTAGCAGATATGGTCAGGCACTCGCGTCCATGGGTCGCCTGGAGGAGGCGCTCGAATGGAGTCAGGTCTATATCAAGCGACATCCGGGAACAGCGAACGCCTGGGATGAGCGGGGGCTTCGATTCTTGAGCCTGGGCTTACCCGACAGTGCCGAGACAGCTTTTCGCCAGGCTCTCAAGATCGGTCCAGGTTTTCCGGAAAGCATGGGCTACTCTGCATATTGCCGGGGCAATCTGGACCGGGCCATCGAAATATTTGAGCGAATCCTGAGAGAGAGTGATCTCTCACCTGAAGAACGGATTAGGCTCATTATTCCCACCGGGGGTTGGCCGGGCCTTGCCCAGCTTCATGCCGAGACGGGCCGCTTCAGCAAAGCGCTCGAACTCTTTGAAGAGGCCCGGCAAGACGTATCCGGTCTAGATAGTGAGATCAGCCTTGACACCAGCCGCAATCGCCTTCTACTGCGGATGGGGCGGGCCCAAGAGGTGCTAGGCTGGGCCGAAGCACTGGCGAAGCGTTCCAAGACGCGCTTTACGCGGCGCGAAGTGATACGGGCCCGCGCAAGGGCGTTGGTCGCCCTGGAATCCCTCGAAGCAGCTCGGTCTGCTGTGACAGAGCTCTTGCCTCTGGAGAAACAATATGGCGGTCTAGTAAGATTCCTGGTGCGCAAGGTCACTGCAGACATTGCGCTCGCGGAGGGAAATCCCAAAAAGGCTCTGGCGTCTTTAAATGAGATGCGACGGCAAGGAGTCCCTACTGGAGGCTTGCACGATATCGAGTGGCGGGAGGCCATGGCACGAGCCCACCAGTTAGCCGGTCGGTCGGATGAAGCTGCCCGAGTCCACAAGGAGCTGCTCCGAATCTACGGCGGCCACGCGCTGTCGCATTACGAGCTGGGCAAAATCTATGAGGAGATGGGGCGTCCGGCGGATGCGGTGTCCGCGTTCACAAAGTTTCTCGAGATGTGGTCTGAGGCAGACGAGGGACTGCCGCAAGTGGCGGATGCACAGCAGCGGTTGAACGCACTGGGCGGTGGCGAGGCGAAGTGATAGAGCGCGGCTGAGCGCAAGGAAGTTATGTGACCGATGACGAACACTTCGCCACGGATCGGCTACTCCGGCAGCGTCTCCAATATATCTCCATGACTGGGGTGGACGGCAGTGGATTCGGGGGGACTGTGGAGGACAAGTGGCGGCGGAGTAACTCCAGTTTCCTGAAGCGGTAGTGACCGAAATCGCACGCCACCATTAGGTTAAGGTTTGCACCGCGACAGGGTTCGATTCCCGCCGCCTCCACCAATCTCTGTTCGCTGCGCTCACCAGGTCGGCACGGACTTCGCCCGCCGCCGCCACCAACGCCCATTCACGTTGTGTTATACTATGCAATACCTGCGCCACGAGGACGCACAGTAATGTTCGTTGTTTCATGGTCAAGTCACAGACGGTTGTCCCGTCGCACGGAGGTGACAGCATGAGGCGCAATGAACGGGCTTTTTGTCTGGGCCTGGGAATCCTGCTTTTGTCGGTATCGGCGGGAGCCGCGGCTCCCGTCCACCTGTGGAGCCAGCGCTTCGGCGGGACGGGCAGTGACTACGGCCGGGTGGTCGCGGTGGACGCTTCGGACAACGTGATCCTAACGGGAAGAATGTGGGGCACGACGGACTTCGGCGGCGGCAATCTCGTGAGCGCGGGTCTTCAGGATGTTTTTGTAGCGAAATACGACGCGAGCGGTGCGCACGAGTGGAGCCAGCGTTTCGGGGGGACGGGCTGGGACGAAGGCTTGGCGATCGCAGTGGACGCTTCGGGCAACGTGATCGTGACGGGGTACTTCCATGGCACGGTGGACTTCGGGGGCGGCAATCTCGTGAGCGCGGGCGCCTACGATGTTTTTGTGGCGAAATACGACGCGAGCGGTGCGCACGAGTGGAGCCATCGTTTCGGAGGGACGAGCAACGACGTCGGCTGCACGATCGCGGTGGACGCTTTGGGCAACGTGGTCGTGACGGGATTCTTCGTGGGCACGGTAGACTTCGGGGGCGGCAATCTCGTGAGCGCGGGTTCTGCCGATGTTTTTGTGGCGAAATACGACGCGAGCGGTGCGCACGAGTGGAGCCAGCGTTTCGGGGGAGCGAACAGTGACGAAAGCGCGGCGATCGCGGTGGACGCTTCGGGCAATGTGATCGTGGCGGGATTCTTCGTGGGCACGGCGGACTTCGGGGGCGGCAATCTCGTGAGCGCGGGAGACTACGATGTTTTTGTGGCGAAATACGACGCGAGCGGTGCGCATCAGTGGAGCCAGCGCTTCGGGGGAACGAGCAGTGACTTCGGCTGGGCAATCGCGGTGGACGCTTCGGGCAACGTGATCGTGACGGGATCCTTCCATGGCACGGTGGACTTCGGGGGTGGCAATGTCGTGAGCGCGGGTTCCGATGATGTCTTTGTGGCGAAGTACGATGCGAGCGGTGCACATCAGTGGAGCCAGCGCTTCGGGGGAACGAGCAATGAGCACAGCCGTGGGGTCGCGGCTGACGCTTCGGGCAACGTGATCGTGACGGGATTTTTCGGGGGCACCGCGGACTTCGGGGGCGGCAATGTCGTGAGCGCGGGTTCCGATGATGTCTTTGTGGCGAAGTACGATGCGAGCGGTGCGCATCAGTGGAGCCAACGCTTCGGGGGAACGAGCACTGACAACGGCCGTGGGGTCGCGACTGACGCTTCGGGCAACGTGATCGTGACGGGATTCTTCGGGGGCACCGCGGACTTCGGCGGCGGCAATCTCGTGAGCGCGGGAGACTTCGACATCTTTCTGGCCAAGTACGCAGGCGGGACGCCAACCGGCGTTGACCCGGAGCTCGTATTAACGAATTATCTCGTTGCCAACTACCCCAACCCGTTCAATCCAACGACCACGATTCGCTACGGCATCAAAGAACGGTCTCACGTAACGCTTCGGATCTATAACGTCGCCGGACAACTGGTGAGGACACTGGTCGATGAAACGCAGACGGCCGCTCCCGGGTATCGCGTACTTTGGGACGGCGCGAGCAACAGCGGTGACCTTGTCGCAAGCGGTGTGTACTTCTACAAACTCACCGCGAAGAACTTCATCAAGACGCGTAAAATGGTGCTCTTGAAATAGTACGGAAGCGGCTGGAGGTCAAATTGTTAGTTCTGCCTCGCATCGTCTGGCCGCTGTCTGGAGTAACAAAGAACCGGTTGGTATCACCGTCTCCAAAATATCTCCAAGACTGGGGAGGACTCCAGGGGACTCGAAACGGCGCGGTAACTCAAACGTTTTCATGTTATAGAAACCGAAATCATTCGCCATCATCGGGTTAAGGTTTACAGGTAACAAGGGTTCGATTCCCGCCGCCTCCACCATTTAGCTTGTTCTACCGTAATCGCGTCGTTCTTGCGATTCGCCCGCTTCTATTATATTCTCCAAATGTCACCCGCGGAGCCGGCTGACACGCCGCGCCGACGATCACGGGGGTCCCGGATCAACCACCGAGCTTGCCGGGACTTCGCTTTCGTCGGGTGTCTATTATATGCGTCTGGTCACGAGCAGTGGGCTGAAGGCCAAAAGCAAACTGGCCATTATCCGGTAGTCACGATCGTCTACGAGCCTCACGCCGCGCGTTCACAAATAGGATCTCCCGTGTCCCAGGATCAAACCAAAACATGCCCCGATTGTGCGGGTGAGTACGCGTTGCACGGCGAGGTTTGCGCCGACTGCGGAAAGCCGCTCGTGTTCAAGAGCGAAAGCGGCGCGTTACCGCCACCGCTTCGAGAGCAAGACGAAGGGGTCTGTCTTCGAGAAGGGCGGATCGATGATCTCTCCGAGTTGAGCGGGCTTTTGGCCAAGAAGCACATCCGCAATGTCGTTCAGCTCCACCGCGAAAGCCCCAAGGCAGGAACGGCGCGGTATGGCCTCTATGTGTTGCCGGATGACCTCGATGCTGCCAAGGAAATCGATCGGGCGCATTGGCTAAAGGGCGCTCCCGAACACGCATCCTCGTATCGCTACACCGCGCAAGAGTTGAAGGGAGCATGCCCGGCGTGCGAGACGGCGCTGCCCGAGGGTGTCGCCGAATGCCCGGAGTGCGGCCTCACGGTTGGGGCAACCGAGACCGCCGAGTGCCCAGCCTGCGAGGCCGATGTGCCGGTGGACGCGGAGAAATGCCCGAACTGTGGCGCCGAGTTTGAATAGGCTAGGCCTCGGCGCACGGGCCGCGCGTGCCGTCGCGAGGAACATCGTGTCGTCTCCAAAATATCTCCATGACTGGGGAGGACTCCAGAGGACTGGAGGGGACTCGAGAGGACAAGTAACGGCGCGGTAACTCAATAGTTTTCATGTCGTAGCAACCGAAATCGTTCGCCATCATCGGGTTAGGGTTCACGGGTAGAACGGGTTCGATTCCCGCCGCCTCCACCAGTTCTTTTCTGATCGTTGTCGCTAAGAGTGCTCGAAGAATAGCACTCGCCAAGCAATTACCTACTTCAGTAACGTCATTTTTTTCGATTGTACGACGTTACCCACGCGCAACTGAAGGAAATAGACGCCGGATGCTAAAGGCGTGCCCGCATGGTTGGTCCCATCCCACGACACTTCCCAGCTGCCGGGCGGCACCGTCCCGTCGACGAGTGTGCGAACCAATCGACCGCTCGGCGTATAAACCCGTAAAGTCACATGGGATGCACGATACACGGCATAGGGAATTGATGTAACTGGATTGAACGGGTTTGGATAGTTTTGAAAGAGCCGCGTCGTTGGCGGCGTGGACCCTGGAACACCAGTTGCCAGCGGCTCCGTGCGAAGGATTATCCCGCCGGATCCCACAGCCGAACCGAGGTCGGCGCTGGTGAACGAGACACCATAAAGGTCTGCGGAAATCCCGCTGGTCTGGCTGACCCACGTCGTGCCTCCGTCGGTCGTGCAAAGGATCGTGCCTGCACCTACTGCGGTCCCGGCATTCGCATCTGTAAACGAAACGTCACGAAGAAACGCTCCGCCCCCCCATGTCTGATCGACCCAGGAGGTCGCACCATCGGTTGTGCGGAAGATCATGCCGCCGTCGCCCACGACCGTCCCGATATTGGCGTCGGTGAACGAGACGCCCCTAAGAATGTAGCCGGCACCGAATAGCGTCTGGCTCGCCCAACTCGCCCCGCCATCCGTCGTGCGAAGAATCGTGTTGTCTAACCCTACCGCCGTGCCAGTATTCGCATCCGTAAAACACACATCGTAGAGCCATTGGTTGGTCCCGCTGGTCTGGGGGAGCCAGGTTGCACCTCCGTCAGTTGTCCGAAGCACGGTCCCACGACCACCCACCGCCGTGCCGGTATTCGCGTCAACGACGGAAACGCCGAAAAGATCCTCGGTGGTACCGCTGGTCTGGTTCACCCAAGTACCCCCGCCATTCGTCGTACGGAGGATCGTGCCGCTCTCTCCCACGACGGTGCCGGTGCTCGCGTCTGCGTGGGAAACACCCCACAGAATCTCTGTGGTACCGCTGGTCTGTGGGACCCAGGTCTCGCCACCATTTGTTGTTCGAACGATTGCACCGCCCGTTCCCACGGCGGTGCCGCTATTCGCATCTGTGAAAGAAACATCAGTAAGGAATTGCTTGATCACATTGGTCTGGTCGACCCATGTCGCCCCCCTATTGGTGGTGCGCATGATGCTGCCACTACCACCCACCAGTGTGCCGGTCATTGCACCGGCAAAAGCAACAGCTCTGAGAGTGAGTGCGCCGCTTGTCTGAGCTATCCAGGTGGCACCCCCATCGGTTGTTCGTAGAATCGCGCCGCCCAATCCCACGACAGTACCGATGCTCGCGTTGGCAAAGGAGACGCCGTAAAGATGCAGAAAGGTGGTCCCGCTGGTTTGGCTGACCCAGGTCGTACCTCCGTCGGTCGTGTGGAGGATCGTGCCTCTAGCACCGACTACTGTACCGGTATTCGCATCCGTAAAACACACACCGAAGAGCCATTCGCTGGTCCCGCTGGTCTGGCTAACCCATGTCGCGCCGCCGTCTGTTGTGCGATAGATTCCCCCCAACTGCGCCACCGCCGTCCCGATGCTGTCATCGACAAACGAAACGTCGTGAAGGCGGTTGTTGGTCCCGGTCGTCTGAGCGACCCAGGTGATACCCCCGTCAGTCGTGCGAACAATCGTGCCAGCATCTCCCACTGCCGTGCCCACATTGGGGCCGCTGAAAGACACTCCAAGAAGCCGCTCGGTGGTCCCGCTGGTTTGGCTGACCCAGGTCGTACCCCCGTCCGATGTTCGCAGAACTGTACCGTTATAACCGACTACAGTACCGGTATTCGCATCCACGAAACAAACGCCCTCGAGATGCTCGGCGGTACCGCTAGTCTGTACAACCCAGGTCGCGCCGCCGTCGGTGGTGCGGACAATCGTGCCAACCTCTCCCACGGCCGTGCCCGAGTTCGCGTCCGAGAAGGATACGTCGAGCAGCTCATTAGCCTGCGGTAATGGATTCTGCAAGAACCAGCCCGACGTTGTCGCCCGGCCGTTCGCGTGTGCAAACACGCTCGACGCGAGGACGACAACAGAAATCAGAATAGCGAATGTTGGGTGTTGACTTCGGAAAGAACGAGCGTGAAACATGGGAACCCCATCGCATGCCTAGCTCAACCCAGCGGTGCGCTCAGGGGTCATCCCGGATGTGTCGACTGGCGGTCTCAATCAGATAGGCAAATGAACGGACGTCATGGCTACCCCCAAGGGTAGCCCAAGTATACATCCTCACGACCCCTGTCGCAACTTTTTTAGAAGCCGTCTCGCGTCATTGACGATTTCGATGCCCGAAAGATGGGTACTCGGAGAAGACGCAGAACGCGCTTCGGTTCGTGCACGCCGTCTCCAAAATATCTCCAAGACTGGGGAGGACTCCAGGGGACTGGAGGGGACTCTAGGGGAATAGAAACGGCGCGGCAACCTAAGCATTTTCACACAGTAAAAGCCGAAGTCATGCACCATCATCGGGTTAGGGTTCGTGGGTGAAAAGGGTTCGATTCCCGCCGCCTCCACCATTTGTCGGTATAGCCACGTGATAGCGGCGGGGGATGTTACAGCCACCCGCCCGCACCATTCTAATATTCCAGGTCACGAAGCTCTAGGTTTGTGTTGCCGGGGTCATAGGTATAACCGCCGCGGTCCCCGGAGATGATCACTGCGTTGTCCACGGCCGTGATCGATTCGATCTTCCATCCGACATCCATTCGCGCCACTTCGCTCGGCTGGTCGGGCCTGGAGATGTCGAGCGTCACCACGGTGGTGCCGTCGTACACGTATATCAGTGTTGACCCGGTCACGACGAACTGCGCTGCCGAACCGTGGTACGGGTCGTCATCATAGTGGTGATGGTCACGGTGGTCATGCACGTGGTTGTACGAGCAACTGAAAGTGCCGCCGTGCTCGTGCCTTCCGTCGTGATGGTGGTCGTCGTGAGTCGCTCGCGGCTCGGTTTCAATTGACGTGACCAGGTCATACGACTGGTCGTTTTGCCGGTAGACGTGAATCGAGCTGCCTCGGTCCGCATAGATAACGTCACCCCGTGTGACGGTTACGGTGTCGCCCGTGGGGCGTTGCTCGACGGTCCAGCCAACCGCAAGCGCAGCGGTCAAAAGGACAAGTAGGCCGTGTGTAGGAGTGAGGCGTTGCATGGTCATCCCTCCCGGTTGATAGCCGTTGTCAAGAATGGCAGTGTCTCATTCGCTGCTCGGCAGCCAAACGATGCCAGGGGACGACAAGGGAAGTGCGGTGCAAAGGCCGTTTTTCAGGCCCGGCGGAAGGATACGTGATATGGATTCGCGGGGCAAGCTCCGGAGGACGATACTGACCAAAGCTGTCACTCGAACTGGTGCAATGATTAGCCGTTAGGGAAATCCGAAAAAAATAGATCTTTGGACGATCGAACCGGGCCCGCGCACACGCTCCTTGTTCACGAAGCCATGACCTCGTCCCTCGCTCATAGCCCTCAAGCAGTGTTATGAGTGTAATCCGAATATGCTCGGGTAGTCTGTCCCTTTCGCGGAGAGCCGCTAGAACTAGCGGGGGCACACGGTCCTCTAGAACCGGCAACTTCGCCTCCTCGTTTGACGGTAACGATAACACCAATACCCGCTCGTTTCACTCGCCACAGGCGGTTTAAGGATGCTGCCCGTCGTCTCCGGCACCTACCTGCGGTCTTCCACCGATTCTCAAGCAGTCATGCCGAAACGCAATCTCATGACGGCGATCATTAGGTTCAAAAATTGAACTCGACAGTTCCGACTCCTGAGACTACCTTCAGGATGTGCGTACTTATGGTCAATACTGTCCCATCGCCCGGGCCTCCGAAATCCTGGCGGAGCGCTGGACGCCGATCATCATTCGGAATTTGTTGATGGGTTGCGAAACCTTCTCGGCACTCGCCACCGGCCTGCCCGGGATCCCGAAGGCGCTTCTCTCCACGCGCCTCAAACAACTCGAGGATGCGGGGATACTCCAGACCACACCGAACCCTTCACGGCGCGGGTATTTTTATCA
>JAZGDW010000263.1:0-4026 GCA_036478295.1 Candidatus Krumholzibacteriia bacterium | reverse complement strand
CTTCGAGAAGCCCTGGCGGTTGGACGGCCTCTTTCTGGAAACGGTGTATATCGACAACAAGGTCGACAATCTCATTTTGTTTTTTCCCAACTCGCAGTTTACATCGCGGCCGGAGAACATCAGCTCGGCGCGCATTCGAGGGTGGGAGATTTCTTTTTCGCTGATCGCCGACCAGCTGCGGCTCGCGGGCAACTACACGCACCTGGAGACCGAGGACACCGGTCCCATCCCGTTTTACCGGGGAAACGAGCTGCCCGGGCGTCCCACGAACGACATCGCCTTGTTCGTGGACTACACACTCGAGCGATGGAAGCTATCGTACGAGCTGCACCGCATCGGCAGCAACTTTCTCGATCCCGCCAACCGGCAGCGGGTCCCCGCGCGCGAAATCCACAATGCCGCCGCAAACCTGAAACCATTCGGACGCGCGCTGTCGCTGACCGTCGAGGGCAGGAATCTCGCGGACAAACGGATCGGCGACGTGAACGGTTTTCCCCTGCCCGGCAGGAGTTTTTTTGCGACGCTATCCTACCAGCCTTGAAGGAGACATGATCATGAGGATTGTTTGCACAATTTTGTTGGCCGCCGCCCTGGGGACGGTGCTCGTATCCAACGGGGCGGCATTGGAGTTTGCATTCGTGACGACGACCGATTTCGTTACTGGGTCGGCGTCCCAGGTTCTGGCCGATGGCTCGCACGTGGCGACAAAGGACGTCGCCACCGTCCACAGTGACGCGGTATGCCGCTACTTCGACGGGCTCGTGTACGTCGTCAACCGTTTCGGAGGGGACAATATCCAGATACTCGATCCGGGAGCAGGGTATGCGACCGTGCGCCAGTTCTCGGTGGGAAACGGCTCGGACCCGCACGACATCTGGGTCGTCAACCCCACAAAGGCGTATGTGACGCGTTACAACGAGACCGGATTGTGGATTGTCGATCCGTCGACCGGTGCGCATACCGGCACCATCGACTTCTCAGGCCTGTCGGACGTCGACGGCATACCGGAAATGGACCAGATGACGGGCGTGGGGGACCACGTCTTCGTGACCGTGCAACGTCTGGACCGCAACACGTTCTTCACGCCGGTCGGCGCCAGCTTTGTCGCGGTCATCGATGCGACCGCCGACACGCTCGTCGACGTGGACGCCGCGACACCGGGAACCCAGTCGATCCTGCTCGCCGGCACCAACCCGTTCTCGTCCATCCAGCTCGATCCCTACACGGGCAAGCTTTACGTGTCGGGGGTTGGGTTTTTCGGTGTGCAGGATTTCGGTGTGGAATGGATCCATCCCGGCACCCTTCAATCCGAAGGAGTGTTCTTCACAGAATCTTCCGCGGGCGGCGACATAAGCGACGTCGAGATTGTCTCTTTGGATAAAGGGTTCGCCATCATTACCGATGCGTCCTTCAATACTCTTCTGATTGCTTTCAATCCGCAAACGGGTGCCAATCTTGGGACGATCTACGCACCGGGCGCGTTTGTCTTGAATGACATCGAACGCTCGCCCGGCGGTGTGCTGTTTCTGGCGGACCGCACGGCCACACTGCCCGGCATCCGCTGCTACGACGTGGTGACGAATGTCGAACTCACAACCAACCCCATCGACGTCGGGCTGCCTCCCTTCGACATATGCTTCAGTGTGCCGGTGCAGACGGGAATCGGTGACGTGCCCGAGGCGGTCGCCGCGCTGGGGCAGAATTATCCCAATCCCTTTAACCCGGTGACGGTGATCCCGTTTTCTCTGCAGAGGGCGGGCCGTGTGCGGCTCGCCATCTACGATGCGGGTGGACACCTGGTGCGCATGCTGATCGATGAGATGCGGCCCGCAGGGCCGCATCAGGTGACCTGGGATGTCGGTGTGTCGTCGGCGCAAGTCGCCTCCGGCGTGTATTTCGCGCGTCTCGAAACGGCGGGAACGGTGCTCACGAAGAAGCTGGTCCTCTTGAAATGAGCAGCAGGGAAGCAATGAGAAGTGGGCGTGCCTCATTATCCGGCACAGTCGGGGCTTCAGACCGGCGGATCGAGGTCGGATGGCTTGTCTATGTCTCTGAAGGTCATTTTTTCTCCAATGTGAACTGTCAAGACCTCAGCGCGATGCCGCTCCACAACGGTCATTCCTGATTCATTGTCCTTTAGCGTCAGGAACTCGGGGAAGAGCCGTGCCGGAATGATCCGTGGGTGGTGCCACTCGCCGCCGCACTCGGGGATGATGACGGTGTTCTCTTCTTCGAAACGCCGCAGGAGGGTGTTTATCAATTCGGGTGTGACGCCGGGCATATCCGCGAGCAGTACCATGGCGCCATCGCAGGATTCTTCCAGCGCCTCGAGGCCGCACTTGAGGGAAGACATCATTCCTCGATCGGGCCGCTCGTTGGGTACGAACGTGATGTTTTTGTCATCGGGGAGGAATCTATGGATCGCCGCTTTGAGTGCTGCGCTGCGGGGATCGTGTACGACGTAGACGCGAGGCAGTTGGGAATCCAGCGCAGGCTCGAGGCTGCGGTAGACGAGCGGTTTTCCTTGGAGATCGTGTAGCAGCTTATCCGACCCGAATCGCCGGCCTGCGCCGGCCGCCAATAGAATTCCCGCGATCATCGGTTTACGAATCCTACGATTTCCGCCACGATGCCGATCGCGATCTCGGGATCGGTCTTCGCGTGGAGGTCGATGCCGACAGGGGAGGAGACGCGCCCGAGGTCGCGCACGGATACGCCTTCGCCGGCTAGCGTTTCAAAGAGCGTGTCACGCCGTGATTTCGAACTCAGGAGGCCCACGTACGCGCACCCCTTGGCAAGCGCGGTTTTTAGTACCTCCTTATCCCGTTCGAAACTCTGGGTAAGAATGAGAACGAGGGAACGGGAATCGAACGGGTATTCGTCGTTGTGCAGGATCAGGTCGCGGGTCCCCCCGAACTTCTCGAGATGACCCGCGCGCCAGTCGACGATATGGAGTCGAAAATTCATGTCCGCGAGGTAGGGGATGAGCTGCCGCGCGAGGGGTGTCGCACCGACCATGAACAGGTCCAGCCGCGGCGCGACCTCCTCGACGTAAAAGTCGGCGTTTCGTTCCGGGAGCGTGTCACAGATCGAGATGTCGCCGCTCGGCAGGTGGTGGCGCAGATAGACGGTGTCCTTCTTGTCCAGGCGTGAGCCGAGTTCGCGGTACACCTTTCTGTGGGCTTCGGAAATCGGCTCCAGGAGAATCTCCATCATGCCGCCGCAGTAGGTGCCGTAGCCGAGATGGATGTCTGAAGGATCGCTGGTGTCGATTTTGACGACCTGCGGCTTGCCTGCCGCGTAGGCCTCCTTTCCCACGCGGACAATGTCCTGGTCGACGCACAACGAGCCCAGATTGCCGTAGACGGCGAAGGGGCTGTCTACCACGAAGAGCGCCTTTTCACCCGCCTTCTTGTAGGTGTGCCCTTCGGTCCTCAGGATGGTGGCGAGGATGCCCTTCGTTGTGTTTTCGATGTGGTCGAGCAATGCGGCGTTCATAGCAGGTTTCCCGATAGTGTACGCGACGACGGCGTGATCGGGCGAGTATAACATCCCCCTCCGGCCATTGTACACCCGCCTGAGGAAAGGAGTTGCGCCAGTAACGCGGGCGGAGTATTATACGGGGCCGACAACGCGAGGCCGCGGTGGCAAGCCGGTTTCCTCATTGGCCAGCGCCGCAGCGGTATCAGAATAGACATGTGATTTTCTCGGAGCTGGTGTAGCTCAGCTGGTAGAGCAGCTCATTCGTAATGAGCAGGTCAACGGTTCGAGTCCGTTCACCAGCTCCATAGTTTTCAAAGGGTTACGCGATCTGCGACTTCTACTCCATACCCCCATCTGACACTTATCTTACACTTCCGTTCTGGCTGGGATAAAGAGCATCCAAGGATTCACGGGCTTGTTGAGGCGAGTCTAGCCGCGCGACGGCGTCTCGTTTGTGGGGAGGGCTAGGATGCGTGTATTTCATGGTCGTGGAAATGTCGGCATGACCCATGAGTTGCTTGACGGTGACGAGATCGACCCCCA
>JAZGDW010000262.1:0-31989 GCA_036478295.1 Candidatus Krumholzibacteriia bacterium | reverse complement strand
GCCTGCCCGAAATCGGCGATTACTTCGTAAACCCCGATGGGGATATCCTGGCGCACGCTCTTGCGGTGGTCGTACGGCATGATGTCCTCCAGTTCCTGCAGCCACTTCGTCACCGTCGCAAGCGAAGAACTCATGACCGGGTCTTTGACGAGCACGCTCACGCCGAAGAAACTTTTTACACCGTAGAGCTCGTCATCATACGTCTCGTAGGAGCCGATCTGGGCGTTCAAGTTACCGAACCTGCCCGTCACCCACGCGGCGTCCCCGGCTTCGTAATCGTCGCGCAGCAAATCGACGGCGCGCTGCCTGAGGTAGCGCGCAAACTCGATGTCGGTCTCCTCGATAAGCGACGCGGCCTCCTGCAGCTTGTCATAAACGGCCATGAGATCGTGCGCGTAGGCAACGCTGTACGGCGCCGCGTAGAAGCCCTCTTGATCGACGGCGGCGACCCGATCGGAGAGCCGCTCCCTCAGGCCCGGGTGCAGAACGTCGACGATGCCAAAACGCTCGATGGTACGGATGTCCGTGCGCAGGTTCTCGGTCGTCACCCGCCGCACGACGCTCCGTGTATGCAGTAACGATGACCGCTCATCGCCGTGCTCGGCAAGGTAGCCATTCAACTCTTCTTTGCTAACGCCCCACGGGTAGACGTTTCGACCGGGCGCCTTTTCGTCGACCGGGAGGAACGCGCGCACTTTGCCGTCGAGATTACGCCCCACCGGGCCTTTGAAGAGCCGATAGAGGTCCAACAGGCCTTGCGTGGCCGGCGGATGCCCGAGTTCGATGTCCAGTCTTGTCAACTCTTCGTACGCCTCGAGCGCCTGGGGATGAAGCGAATGCTCGTAGAGCGTCTGCATCATGTCGCCTACTTGCAACAGCAGCTTTACGGTTCGCTTCTCGGCCTCGCCCAGGTGACCGAGTTCCGGCATCAATACGATGGTGAGCGTCTTGTCCAGGATTTCCTGCGTCGCCTTCTCACTCTGGTAGCCCTTGGGTAGCTTCCGGGCGCAGGCGCTCTCGGCGCTCACGCCCAAGGCCACGGCGCATATCAGGGCCAGGTTCGCCCGCCACTTGCATCGACTACTCATTATGCCAGACCTTTCCTATCTCCTCGTACTTGTCCATGTAGCCGCGGAACAGATCCTTGATCTCCTGCAACCGCTCCTCCGTCTTGGCCTCGAAACGGAGCACCAGTATCGGCATGTTCGACGAGGCACGTACCAGACCCCACCCGTCCTCGAACATCACGCGCGCGCCGCTGATGTCCACTACGTTCTCAAAATCGTTCTTCAGCTCTTGCGTGAGCTTCTCCACCACTCCGTATTTCTTGTCGTCCGCACACTCGACGTCGATCGTAGGCGTCGAGACGTAATACGGTGTTTCCTCGATGATTTTTGATACCGGCTTGTCCTGGTGCGACACGTACTCGGCAAAGCGCAGGCCGGTGTAAATCCCGTCGTCGAACCCGTAATAGTTTTCCACGAAGAAAATATGCCCGCTCATCTCGCCTGCAAGGAGCGCCTTTTCCTCGTGCAGCTTGGCCTTGATGTATGAGTGTCCTGTTTTCCACATGATGGGGATGCCACCGTGCGCGGCAATGTCTTCCTCGAGCGCCTGTGAACATTTCACGTCGAAAACAATCTTGCCGCCGGGCTCCTTCTCGAGGACCTGGCGCGAGAGCAGGATCATGAAGCGATCCGGCCAGATGACATTGCCCTTCTCGTCGACGACGCCCAGGCGATCGCCGTCGCCGTCGAACGCGAGGCCCAAGTCCGCTTTTTCGCTGAGCACGCGCGCTCCCAGTGCGGCCACGGTTTCCTTGAGCGCGGGATCGGGCTCGTGGTTCGGGAACTCCGGATCCAGGTCACAGAACTGTTCGATCACTTGCAGCCCGGCCCGCCTGAGGACGTCGGGACCGAAGGCGCCCGCCGTGCCGTTGCCCGCGTCGACCACGACGCGCAGCGGCTTCCCCATGTTTACGCGCCCGGCGAGATCTGAAACGTAGCGGTCCGTTATGGATTCTTCGCGGGTGTTACCCTCACCCCGCACAAACTCTTCCGCCTCGATACACGAGAGAATCTCACGGATCTCGTCGCCGACGAGAGTCGCGGAAAAGCCGCTGGCGAGCTTCAGCCCGGTCCAGTCCTTGGGATTGTGGCTGCCCGTTATCATTGCACCGCCCTTAACGCTGAAATGGTACTGCGACCAGTACATCATGGGCGTCAGGGTCAGGCCAATTCTGATGACGTTGCGACCCGTCGACAGCAAACCCTCGACGAAACCTTCCTCCACCGGTTTGGATCCCGTGCGGCTGTCGTACCCGACCACGACGTCTTCGATGTCGCGCCTGGCGAGAAACGTACCGTAGGCTTTGCCGATGAGCTTGCCGCTACGCGGGTTGAGCTCCTTGTCATTCGCCTTGCCGCGAATATCGTACTCGCGGAACATACTTTTCTCGACGTGGGCCATACCGGAATGCCTCCATTTCCTGGGGTGGGGATTCTTGGTTTCGCGTTCTCGGGCGGGGGACGTCGCGTCATCATACCTTAGCCAAATCGACCACACCCGACAAGCGAAAACCCGGCCGTGGTTCGCCGGGTAGAACACGTGGGGGATGCGCGGCCGGGTCAACCGCGGCTCGAGCTTCGCGTGACCATCACTCCGCAGACCACGGGGCTGCAAAAAAAAAAGAACCCGGGCAACAGCCCGGGCTCTCCTTGGAACCGATCAGATCCGGCCGACTAGTCCACGCTAATCTTGCGGCCGACACTCTCGGCACGCCTTGGCAGCGTGACCTCGAGTATCCCGTCGACCAGCTTGGCCTTGATGCCGCCGCGGTCGATCGAAGCATCAATGAGAAAGCTGCGGCGGAATTTCTCCGAGCGAATTTCGCGCCGGAGGAGACCCTTGTCCTCGGTCTTCTCCTGTTTCTCACCGGTGATGACGATTTGATCGTCCTCGATGGCAACATTGATATCGCTCTTCTTCACGCCCGGCATTTCCATGGTCAGGACGAATTTCTTCTCGTCCTCATTGACGTTGGTCCGGGGCAGGCGAAAGCCTTCACACTCGGCGCTGTCTGCACTCTTGCGTAGAAACGGAAAGAAACTCTCGTCGAAAAAGGACTCCAGTTCGTTTGTCGGTCTGTACTTGGTCAGGAACATCGCACCTACCTCCTGTTGTGTAATTTCGGTGTCATTGGTGCGGCCGAGAACGCTCGGCCTACGCCCACTTACAAAGCACAAGCGGTGCCAAGTCACGCCGCAGGGTGACCAGTTTTAGAATCGACTATCATTAAATAGGTTAGGCTTATGCCGCCGTGCCGCTCCCAGGCAAACGATTTCAGACATGACATACCAGCATGACATAATGGCTCATTAGTCCGAAGCTTCGTCAGGCGGGTGGTCTCGGGGCTCTTTGAGACTAACAGGCCGATAGAGCCCAAGTCGGTGCGGGGTAGTAAAGTTGTTCTCTTTATAGCCCGTTAGGTGCTTTCCCTGCTCTCTTGTCAGTCTACTTTTTCAATAGAAATGACCGTTTTGGCGTTCGGTAGTGTGCCATAAAAGTGCCACGGATTGGGTGGTGGTACGGTCTCAGTCTTTCTTGCCGTTTTTGGGGGTAGTGGTACAGTTTGAAGAAAGGGAGGATTGGCTATGCCTATAAATTTGAATAAGAATCTAGAGAAACGCAAGGAGGGTGCAAAGAGGGTGTTGGATCGTATCCGTTATGAAACCGCGATCGACAAAGACAAGCTGATTTGGGTTGATAGATTGAAGAGTTACGAGCCGAAATATCGACTTCGTGTGTTCGCAGGCGACGGCCAAAAGGACTTTGTTTTCACTGATGAGAACCTATCGAACTATGCTAAGGGCCAACTAATTGTAGACCACACCTTAGCCGACATTATCTACTGGATTAAGGATCGAACGACCTAATTCGGGTCAGTGACAATCCGCGAAGGCCGGCCCGCGATCCCCGCCACCCTACCCGAAAAGCTCATCATAGCGCCGCTGGGCTTCGCGCTTGTACTCCTCGTTCGTGTGTAGGTATTTCTGCGTCGTGCTGATGTGCTTATGGCCCACCATTTCCATGACGGTTTTTAGATCCGTCCCGCAATCTATCAGCTGCCTGGTGCAAAAGGTATGTCGGGTTGAGTGCGGGCTCGCGTACTTGATACCGGCCGCCTTGACCGCCCTAGAAAAAGGCCGCCTATAGCACTTAATCGGCTTCCCATCTCGGGTGAACACAAATACGGAACATCTCGGAAGCTCGTTTAAGAGGCGCGCCAGTCTCGCAGTTATGGGGACGATCGGGTTTGCCTCGTTTTTGTGGTGCCCGGATTCCAAGTCCTCGTCGGTCATCGGGCCGGCGGTAATCGTATTCGTTTTCCAGTCAATAGCCGACCACTTGAGCGCCATAATCTGCCCGGGCCGCATGCCCGTATGCAGACCAAAGGTGATTATCTGCTGCAGGTACGGCTTTGCAGCTGCAAGCAACCTGGTCTCCTCGTCCCTGGTCAAGACGCGCCGGGGCTTTGATGTTTCCGTCCTTGGTTTCGCTCCCCGGTTTACGGGGTTGGTGTACCGGCTTGGGTCTAGGCGCTTCCAGAAAAGTGCTAGTGAAAACATGCGCCGCAGACATGACCGCTCGAGGTTGACCGTTCGCGGCGAAACCCTTTTCCCTGTGGGTGTGAATTCCTTGGCGCGGTTTGCTATGAAGTCTTGCACGTCCTTGGTTTGGATCTGGTCGAGGCGCTTGTTGTCGAACCTAGCCCGCAGGTGTTGAAGGATTGTCTTGTCGCGCCTCCAGGACCGCTTGTTATCCTTTGACCACTCCAAGTATTCGTTGGCGAAGTCCCTAAACAGGGGCGCCCTCTTGGGGCGCGGGTTGCGGCCCTCGCTTATATCGACACGTCTATTTGCGAGCTCCAGTTTTGCATCCGTCCTGGTGCCGACCATCTCGCGTATGACCGTTCCGTCAAACTTGTAAGAGATCCCATAGGTAACCCCGGTCTTTGTCCGCCTGGCGAAGATCCCAGCCCCTAAGAAATACCGTTCTCCGGGCTTGAGCGTTTTCATTAGTTCTGCATGGCTTTTGTTCTTGGTCATTTGTTATCTCCTTATTTGCTCAATCCTGATTCGACAACCAGAACCGAATCGCTTCTATCACTCTTCTAATTCGTAGAGCAGATATACACCGTCTTGCTCAAAACAAAGTGACAATCGGCGCGGGGCGTCCTGGACGACGTAACGTCCTTCCTGCCGCACGATATCGAGGGGGGCAATTGACTCCCAGTAACCAGTTATTTCTTCACCTATTACAGATTTGCGTTGCACCCTGTCAACAGTCATCGTGAATGACTGGTTAGGCGGCTCAGAAGCCTCAGAAGCCTGGAAGGTCCCGCTCTTCGACCACACTGCCAAGTTATCTGCGTTGAACTCCGTATAGCTAAACGCCCCGGGGGCCCTAATTCTCAGACGTGCTTCTACGGTCGTCGGTTGCCAATCCAAAACGCTATCTATTGGCACCCAACGCGTTGGCAAAATATAATCCAAAAGCAAATCCCAAACGATATCTGAACGAGATGCAAATCCGTCGTCAACCCCTACCGCGATGATACGCCAGTCGCCAACGACGTCACGCGGCACTGCGGGCTTCCAGAATGGCATGTCATTGAAGCTGCCGCCCGGGTTGCCAACAATAAGGAACCCCAACAAAAGACCAGCAACTATGAGTCGTTGTGCTTTTCCCATACTCATTTTCCTTTGGCCAGCCCACGCCGCAGCAGATCCTCGCACAGCGCGTTGAGGCTTGCCTGCTTGCCCCCAACCTTTGCACCGCGTAGTTTGAGCTCGAGGACCCGTTTCTGCAGCCGAGCCCACAGCTTATCGTCTACCCTTATCGTGACCCGTTTCACCACCGGATCTCCTTTCTACCATAGAATAGCACTGTGCTGCTATGCTGTCAACATGCTACCCCCAAAAATCCGGGTTTGGCAAAGCCCATCGCGGGGTTTCAACACCCCCTCTCCATCGGCTATTCTGCTATAATAGCAAGGTTTAATTCGTATCTCACCATTCCTTTAGCAAGGGGTTCTCCGATGCAAAAATTCTACAGGTTCTCTGCCGCCATCCTCATCGTTTCTCTCGTCCTTCTAACCGCCCCACCGGCGCAGGCGGTTCACGTAATTGCTGCCGGAGTCGCTCCGGGGGTTCCCTCGGACCTGTTTGCCCTAACCAACACCGGGGAGGTATATCACTCTGCCAATTTCACCACCTGGACGCTCATCGGTACCGTACCCGGCGCCTTCGAATTCTCTGTCTTTGATTTCGAGGGCGTTGGCCTCTGGCTGCTCAGTGTACAGGGGAATACCTTGTTTCATTCCCTTGTGAGCGCCGCGGGAATCGGTACGGCTAAACTCACCTTAGGTTTGTGCTCGGGCACGCCGATCCGGTCATTCGTGATAATCTCTGATCCTTTCATTTCTATTACGATCGTCCACGAAGACGGAACGATATGCCTGAACGGCATGCCCACCCCTGGTCCAGCGGAACCCGTCGCGGTCGAGGAAACGACCTGGGGTGCGGTGAAGGATAAGTACGAGAAATAACCCACGCTGGCGGCCGCGCTCCAGCCTGCCCGGAGTCCCCTGGGACAATTTCGCGGCTGTGTACCCTGTTTTTTCAAGCCTGAGACCCCTTCACGTTTCTTCCCGCGGTATGCGGCACGTTTTGTGGTATAATCTGTCCGAGTCCCCGAGGTACCACAATGTCGAGTTCCCGTTTCATCCGTTCGCTTCTCCTGTTTCTATTCCTCGCATTGCTATCGACGGCACCCCGGACGGCGCAAGCTCAGGGGGCGGGCGGCCGCATCGGGATCTTTAGCGATACATTCGGAGCTGACTGTGCTCTTTCTGATGCTGCAGCACCTAACTTCTGGTATATAGTTCACACGAGAGCGCGCGGGCAGCCGGGTGCCTGGCAGAGCCGATTCTCGGCCCCATTACCGCCCTGCTATCCGGGCATGTGGCTCGCGGACAACAATCCGTTCCCCGTCACGATCGGCTTCTCGCAAACCGGCGTTACCATTGAGTACGGCCGGTGCTTAACTACACCGATCCATGTCCTTAGCGTCCTTACTTTTGGCGGGGGAACATCCCCTTGTTGCTCTTACAAGGTTCTACCGCATCCCGCTGCGGTATCCGGCCAAGTCGAATTAGGGGACTGTGAGGGCCGGGTGGTGTTTGTGGACTGCGGCGAGGGCATCATCAATCACAACGCCACGTGTCCGTGAGCCGATCCCACCGGCATCCCCGACGATCCCCACACGACCTGGGGCCGAATTAAGTCGCTGTACGCTGAATAGAAGCGCTCATTGAAAGGAGTAGTCATGTGTAAACCAGTTGTTGTGGTTCTGGTTTCACTCTTGCTCATCACCTCCGGCTTCACCATCCTCAGTGCACAGACCCCATTTGTAGCCGTTTATTTCGACGAAAAGATACAGGTTGAGGCGGCGACTTGTCCGATAGCTCCCCCGGGAACGGTGGTGCAGAGGTTATATGTTGCCGCGCTAAACTTCAATGCCATGATAAACGCGATAGAGTTTCAGATTACCTTTCCCCCGGAGCTCCAGTATATTGGGGAGAACTATCTTATGCCCACCCTTACTAACGGTACAACGCCGACAGGGCTCCAGCTTGGGTTTTTGGGCGGCGCGGTGGACGCCAACACAGCGCTCATCCTCGTCGAGGTTGTCCTACTATGGCAATGCAGCGCCTGCACGGGCACTAGCAATGCTCCAATCACTGTTGGTCCGAACCCTCGCACTGGTTTGCTAGGGGCGTTTGTTCTTGGTGACCCCGACGTGGAGATCCCGGGTGTCGGCCTGACCGCACTTATTTGTCCGACCGTACCAGTGGAGCCAACCACCTGGGGCCGCGTGAAGGCGCTCTATCAATAGCGGTACTCTCCTGCTTCAACCGGTTCCCAAGTCACCCGTCAAGCTCCCAAGAAGCAAAGAGAATATCGAGTACATCGCGACAAGAATCGCGATGCCGGCAAACACTTTGACCAGCAGGTTCTCAGAGCGCTCGCCCACTCGTGTCAAAAGAGACAGACAGCGTGCTATAATGTACCAGCCAATCATAATTCCTATTGTTGGAACCATAGGCCCCCCTTTTTTGGCGCCTCGGTGCTTCGCGCTGAGCAAAACATCTATTCTCGTTCAAAGATGAGCCTATTATTATCATCATCTCGAACCACTACTGTTATTTCGCAGCTAGCGTCCTCGCTTTTCGCTTCTAGGAAAAACTCAAAATTCCGATGGCCTAGATCGCAGGTTACCCACGGATACAACCCATCAACGATGTGGCAGACGCAAAAAGTTGCGGCCCCGTCGTTTCCAGCTATAACATCTATTTCCTTTTCCTCCCCAGCTATAAGGGAAAAGTACTCGTCATAAGGTGGAGTATTATTATGTTTTTGATGTAGCGGCACATCCCGATACTTATTCATTTTATCGCTAGGCGGCTCAACGCTCTTTACTCGCACCGATATATCATCAATCTTCACGCCCCCATCGTTCTTTACGACTACGCGAAAAGTTGTCGGTTTAGAGGGTATCTTTTCGTGTCTCTTTGGATCAACGAACATAGTAAGCGAGGGCCGCTCATCCTCTGTAGCCAATTGAGATTCAAGTTCAGCGATCTTTCGTGGACCGACGCCACTTCCGGGCACGCCAGCACCCGATTACTAGCCACGGCGCAAATCAGGATCGGATTGGATCATGTTACCTTGTTGTCCCATAGATAGTTGTACGAGCTATTCTACTTCGTGACCCGCGGCTCTTTGAGACCGGTGCTAAGCACCATGTTAAGGAGGGCAAAGGCCAGCGAGATGGAGAAGAGGATGCGGATATCGAACACCTGGAGGATGACCCCGCCCAGGAGGGGGCTCAGCATGAAGGGAAAGCTGAAGCTGTTCATGAAACCCACGTACAGGGGCCGTTTGTTCTCGGGTGCGAACTCGAGCAGGTAGGTGATATTGCTGATTACGCGGCCGCTGCGAATGAAACCGTTTACCAGAAAGGTCGTGCTGATCACCAGCAGGAGTTTCACGCTCGCTGGCTCCAGCGAGTGGCGTATCATCCCGTCTACCACCAAAACGACGGCGGGCGGCAGCGCACTGAGGATCGCAGTCGCCAGCAGAACACTCTTGTTGCCGCTGCGGTCGAGTATCTTTCCCCATATATAATTCGACAAGACACCGGCCCCCAGCCAGAGGGACAAGAAGAGCCCGACGGTGTTCTCCGAGAATTCGAGGTCGGTGAACGCGTAAACGGCGTAAAACGGAAACGTCATCGCCGTGAACTGCCAGCAGATTCTCACGAGATAGAACAGGCGGTAGTTGGCATCACGTCTGATCAGTTTGAAACCGGCACGCAGGTGGTCGAGGAGGCGTGCTGATTCCTGCACGGCGACCGCAGGTGGTTCTCCGGCGAAGGCGAAGGCGAGCATGCCCAATGTCATGCAGCCCGCCCCGAGAAGGAAGAGGATGCCAAAGTCGGAGGGAAACTCGCGGCCGAGCAGGCCGAGTCTGGCCGCCACCGGCCCCAGCAAGTCAAAAAAGGGTCCGCTCATCCACAGGTTCTCTTCGCGGCGATTGAGTACCAACCCGACGAGCACGCCCACGCCAATCCCGGCCGAACCCCCGATGAGACGGCGGGTCCCGAAGAAGCGTCCGCGAATGGTCACCGGGATGGTCTTGCTCGTCACCTCGAGGAACGGAATCGCGGAAAAACCTCCAGCCAGGTGGGCCAGGAAGAGCAGCCCCAGGAAGCCCGTGAGAAAGAGACCCGTGTGCTCGGGGTCGACGGTGAGCACAATCAAGGCGGCGCCGGCGAGCGACAGAATCCGAAACAGCGATATGCCCCGGTACATCGGCATGAGAAATCGCCGCGTTTCCGCCAGCCGTGACGCGAATACCTGGGGGAAGAACCAGCCGACGCCGTGGAGGGCGCTGACCAGGCCGATCAACGTCGCCGACCCGCCCAGCTTCGAAATGAACAGCGGCAGCACGATAAAAGGGTCCAGGAACGCCATTCCGAGATTGATGAGCGCCCCGGTGATGACACCCAATGTGAAGTTGCGCCGGAAGTATCGACTCCTGGGGGCCGTCATGACGCCGTACGTTACCGACTCGTAATGACGATTGCAAGAAATCATTACAGGGTTGTATACTGTGCGTTCACCAGCAACGAACTACGACCGTTCGCGACGAGAAGCAGAGGTCGCACGCCATGATCAGAGGCATCGGAATCGACTCCATAGAGCTCGCGCGAATCGAGCGCGTGTACCGGGAATACGGCGAACGTTTTCTCAACCGGATCTACGCGCCCGAAGAGCAGGCGTACGCGTTACGCTACAAGGACCCCATCCCGAGGCTGGCCGCCCGCTTCGCCGCCAAAGAAGCGTGCATGAAGGCGCTGGGCACGGGCTGGAACAACGGTGTGCGCTGGAAGGATATCGTGGTCGTGAACACGGCCATGGGAAAACCCGAACTGAGAATCTCCGGCCGGGCGCGCGAGTACCTGGAGAATCTCTCCGCCAACCGCGTCCACCTGTCGATTACCCATAGCAGAGAACAGGCAACGGTGGTCGTGATCTTCGAGTGATACTAGGCAGGTCGTCGCTCGACGCCCAGACCGGGCCGGTTGGGCAGGACCAGCTTGCTGTTGGTGACGGTGACGCCGACGAAGGGATCGTCGGCGAGCAGGAGGTTGCCGTCGAGATCGGCGTAGTCGACCAGCGGACTGAGGTGGGCGGCCGCGGTGATGGCGACCGATGTTTCCAGCATGCACCCGAGCATGACCCGAAGATCGGCCTTGCGCGCCTCTTCGATCAGCATGAGCGCCGGTGTTATCCCCCCGCACTTCATGAGCTTGATATTGATGCCGTGACCCTGGTCGCGCCGGGCGGCGACGTCCTCCGGGTCGATGATGCTCTCATCGAGAATTATCGGCAGGGGACTCAGCCTTTTCAGCTCGCGCAAAGCCTCTTCTTCACGGTGATGAATCGGCTGTTCGATGAATTCAATGCCCCGCTCGTTCAGCTCGCGACTCATCAGCAGTGCCGTTTCCAGATCCCACCCCTCGTTTGCGTCGACCCGGATGCGCTTGCCGCTCCGGGCGATGACACGATCCAGCAGTGCCATGTCGCCGGGGATTCCCATCTTCATCTTGAAGATCCTGTACTGCGCGGCCTCGTCGACTTTCTTGTCCACGACTTCCGGCGTGTCCATACCGATCGAAAAGGAGGTCGCCGGCGTTTCTGCGGGATCCAGACCCAGCAACTCGTAGAGCGGCCGGTTTTCCTTTTTGCCCTCGATGTCCCACAAGGCGACGTCCAGCGCCGCCCTCACCGAAGCGTGCGCGCCCAGAGCCCGCCGCAGCTTGCCCGCGGTAAGGCTACCGCGGACCGATTCCACATCACCCTCGAGCTTGCCCACGGTCTTTGTTAGCGCCGCGTGGGCGGTCGTACTGTCCTCGCCATAGTAGGACGAGGGAGCCGCCTCGCCGAGCCCGGTAATCCCCTCCCAGGTGAGCTGGATGATGAAGACCTCACACTCGGTCTGTACCTCCCGTGCAATTTTGAACGGGTAACAGGGTTTGAGCTTCAGCAATTCGAATTCGAGTTTCACACGCTATCTCCGTCTTGCCGACCACCCCGGGCCTGGCGACCCAGTATAGCATCGACCAGGTCCTCCGCGCCATGGCGCAGGGGGTCCCGGGCCGGCAAACCGGTTTGCCGCTCGATGCGTGCAACGGACTCCCGTGCCTCGGCGTCCCCGAGACCGAACGTGTTGACCGCGATGGCGACCACGGGCGACGCCTTGAACGGCTGCATGAGCGCCTCGTGCAGGCGGACCAGTTCGGCAAGGGGCGGCATCGCTACTTCGGTGTCCCCGATCGTGCGACGCGACGCCGCGTGCACCAGCACCATGCAGTCCGGCATCACGCCGTACATGAGTCCCAGCGCCACGCCGGCGAACCCGGGATGGATAATCGACCCCTGCCCTTCGACGAATACAATCTGTTTGTCCGCCGCCTCGTATTCGACCAGTTCCTCGACCGCCCCACCGATGAAATCGGCGACGACCCGATCGATCGCGATGCCACGCCCCCGCAACATCATCCCGGTCTGTCCGGTGGCCGCCCATGCGGTGGCGATCTTGCGTCGCTTTGCCTCCCGGTAGAGCTCCACCGTCGCCGTCATTTTGCCAACGTTGCAGTCGCTTCCCACGGCGAGGACGCTCATAGCCCCCGTGGTGCACCCCGCCCCGCTCCCGATCCGCGTCGTCCCGGGCACACTGCGAACATCCCAGAACCTCGAGCCGGACTGCCGGGCCGCTTGCGCAAGAACGGCATCGTCCGACAGAAACGAGTGCAGCCCACTCACGACGTCGAGACCCGCCTGTACGCATTGGAGAATCTGCTCGTGCAGCGCGGCCGTGAGCTGGCCGCCGCTGGGCGCCACGCCCACCACCGCAACATCTGGATCGTGGACGAGCGCCTCGACGACGTCGGACACGACGGGAATGGCGCCGCCGAACCCCAGGACGTCCTGCGCGGAGCGTCCCGCCTGCGAGCGGTCGACGACGGCAACGACGTCGTCGCCCCGGTAGCGGACATAACACGTGGCTGTCTTGGAACCAAAGACGGAAAACTCTCCGTCCGCAAGCAGCAGCGCCTTACGGCCCCCGAGCGTGAATGGCGCCTCGTTCAGAGGCACACCGTCCTCCCTCAATGAAACTCGTCGGCGATCGCCCCGACCAGCCGCTCGAGTATATCCTCGAGTGTCGTCATTCCAACAATTCCGCCTGTTTTGTCGCGTATCATTGCCATGTGGCAGCCCTGGTTCTTCATCCGGATCATCATCTCGACGATCGGCGTCTCGAAGCCCACGATGTACGGATCCTCGAGCTCGATCACGTGTGGCTGGCGGCGCCGCGCCTTCAGCAGGCTATGGATCGAGAGAAACCCCACCACGCTACGACGGTCTCCCCGATAAATGGGCAGGCGCGAGTATCGTTCCCTGGCAAAAATGGCGTGGTATTCCTCGGTGCTCATTCCTTCTTCAGCCATGATAACGTTATCAACAGGCACCATGACGTCCTCCGCGTCGAACTTGATCAGATCGAACGCGCTCGAGACCAGCGTCATCGTGTCACTGGATATCAAACCCGCTTCACTGCTGCCCTGCACATGGAAAAGCAATTCCTCCATCGTCATCGTTACCTTGCGGTCCATACTCTCTATGCCGAGGGCGCGCATGAAGAAATTGGTCAGCGCCGAGAATGATTTGATGACTGGATACAACACGATGGCGAAGAACTTCAGCGGGTAGATCGACGCGAGTGACGCTCGGTCCGCGTAGTACAGAAAGATCCCCTTGGGGATTATCTCTTCGAAAATGAGCAGGGCCGGCACCAGGACCAGCGTGGCGACGGTCGCACCGGAATCTCCGAAATAGTGTATTGCAATGGCGGTGAAGGTCGAGGTGCACCCGATGACACCGAGATTGGTGCCAACGAGGACGATGCTCAGGAAATACTCGGGGTTGCGGACATACTTCAAGAGCAAGCCGGCGCGGCGATCGCCATGACGGGCGAGGTGACGCAAACGAATGCGGTCGGTGGCGAGCAACGCCGTTTCCGCACCGGCAAAAAACGCGGCCATAAAAAACGCGATCCCCGAGATAATCGCCAGCCACTCGATACTCATGCCTTTTCCACCCTCATCTTGCGCACGCGGTTGGGCTGCACCGAGATGATGTGAAAGCGAAGCTCTCCCACGCGGACCGTTTCCCCCTCCCTCGGAATATTTCCCGTCGCACCGGTTACGTACCCGGCGATGGTTTCGTGTTCCTCGTCCACAATGTCGGTGCCGAATACATCGTTGAAGTCATCGATCGCCATCGTGCCGGTGACGACGATACGATGGTCATCGAGCAACGTATATTCGAAGGTATGCGGCTCCTTCGCGTCCCTGATCTCTCCCACCAGCTCCTCCAGGATGTCCTCCAGGGTGACGATGCCCACGTAGGAACCGTACTCGTCGATCACCACTGCGAGCTGCGATCTCCGCCTGGCCAGTTCCTTGAACAATTCCGAAATACGGGTGGTCTCCGGCACGTAGTACGGAGGACGCAGAATGGTCGATATGTCGAACGCGGCGTCGTCATGCGGCGTCGCCGCAAGGTCCTTGATGTGCAGGACACCGCGCACATCATCCGCTGTTTCCCCGTACACGGGCACCCTCGAGAGCTCGTGCCGCAGGATCTGTTCCTCCATCTCGTCCGGGTTCATCTTGAGCGGCAAAGAGAATACGCTGATGCTCGGGGTCATGATCTCCCGAACGACCGTGTCCCTGAATTCGATAATGTTGGACAGCAGTTGATATTCGAACTCGCCCATATGCCCGTCGTCCCGGCCGATGTCCAGCGCGGTCAACAGCTCGTCGCGTGAAAAATAGCGCCGCGCGAAGCCCAGCCTCGCCGTGAGAAACGCGATCACGGAGTCGGTAAAACGGGCGATTGGAATTTGAGCTGGATAAAAGATCGTATGAAAGAAACGTAGCGGAAAAATCTGGAGTAGAGAGAACTTTACCGGCCGGTTGATCGCCAGGACCTTGGGAAAGATTTCCCCAAAAACCAGGATCAACACCGACATGAACGCGAAGGCGTAGACCACTCCCCTGTCGCCGAAGAAACGAACGGCCACCGCGGTAACCGCACTCGTGGTGAAGACGTTGACAACGAGATTACCGATGAGGATGGTAATCAGGAGATTGCGGGGCTTCGAGAGGAGGCGGACGACCTCTCTGCCCGCTCCGGAGTGTCCGTGCAAGCGATTGAGCTGCGAGCGGCTGAGTGAAAAAAGAGCGGCTTCCGACCCTGAGAAAAAGGCGGAAATAGCGATCAGAACGACCAGCGCAATCAGGTAGAATACTAGACCGTGCAAGGCGCTTGGCTGGCTACCCTCCCATTTCCTTCAGCGCGACCCGTGCCTGTTCGGCTTCCTCGCTGCGCGGATAACTGGCGATGAGTTCGCGGAAGGCTTTCGTGGCGAGCTGCTTTTCTTCCAATTTCTGGTAGCAAAATCCCGATTTCAAATACGAAGCCGCGGTGAAGCGCGAGCGCGGGAACTCGCGGATGACACTCTGGTATTCCGCCACCGCCTCCAGGTACCGCGACAGCGAGTAATACGACTCCCCGAGATAGTAGTAGGCATTATCCCGGCCGGTTGATCCAGGGTAACGCACGATGTAGTTCTTGAAGCCCTGAACGGCCAGGTCGTAGTTGCCCAGGGTCAGATCCATGTACGAACTCTCGAACAGTCGTTTTGATTCCTTGGCTTCACCGACGGTCGCGGCGAGCGACGTGTCCGTCTTTGCATCGGTGGTACCCGGCGGGCGGCCCCTGACCGTGTCCCGCCCGGCCACCGTGCGCCCGACGGATCCGGACGCGCCGCGGTTCGAGAGAAGCTGCGAGGTATCGTCCACCCGATAGGACAGAATCTCCAACACCTCGCGGAGCTCCCGCATGGTCTGGGCGGATTCCGCCTGCGCGTGTACGCGGGCCTGCCTCTCCTCGTCGAGCTGCTGGGACAACATGTGGATCGTCTCCAGGAGCTCCTTTTGCGTGGTCTTTACCGTATCGAGTTCCTGATAGGTAAACTCCATCATCTTGGTGCTGTAGCACCCCGATGTCAGGCCCACGGCCACGCCCACGGCCACGCCCAAACCGAACAGCTTTTTAACGAGCGATCGTGTCAAAATCGTGCAGCCGGTCAGTTAATAATAAAATGCGCTCTCCGGTTCTTGGCCCATGCGGCCTCGGTACGACCGGAATCGAACGGCCGCTCCTCACCCATACTGACCGTCTTGACGCGGCTCGCGCCAACCCCGAGCGACCGGAGATAGTCCTTCGCCGCCCTGGCACGTCTCTCTCCCAGCGCCAGGTTGTATGAGTTGGTGCCACGCTCGTCGCAGTGACCTTCGACGGTTATCGTGACCGAACGTGCATCCTTGAGCTGACGCGCGTTCGCCTCGAGTATCCGCTTGCCATCACTGGTCAGATTGGACTTGTCATAATCGAAAAAGACGTCCGACAAAACCGGAATCGGTACCTGTGTGGGCTCTGTGTCCGTGGCCGGCGTGTCAACTTCAACCGCCGGTGGCGGCTGCGTGGTTACCGGCTCCGTATCAATTGTCGACGGGGACTGGCTCGCGGTCTGTTTTTTCGAACACGCCGTGAAGCCAAAAGCCACCAACACCACCAGGACACAAACCAGAATATTCGTCACTCTCATACAACAAACCTCCCGCTATCGTGTGTTTCTTGCCTGCAGCGTCTGCCGCCTTACCGGGCAGACCAGTCCGGGTTACTACCCTGCGCTAATACTCTCCTACCGCCTGTGCCGATGTCAATAATTGAAATAACCGATTCGCCGTCCCGATCCTCGCTGTAAATGATGTGGCGTCCGTTGGGCGCCCAGCGAGGGTCCTCGTGGTCGAGCGGTTCACTGGTCAACACCTGGAAACCGGTGCCATCCGGTCGAATTGTACACAGCTGGAAGAATCCGTCAATCCTCGATACAAACGCGATATAGTCCCCCTTCGGCGACCAGGTGGGGGACTCGTTGTACTTGCCGGCGAAGGTCAGACGTCGCACGTTGCTGCCGTCCGCCTCCATGACGAAAATATGGGGGTTGCCCGACCGGTCCGACGAAAAGACCAACTCGCGGCCGCTCGGTGACCAGCCGGGGCTGATATCGATGGCCCGGCTGTGGGTGAGGCGCTTTCTGACCTTGCCCCCCTTTTTCATGATGTAGATCTCGGCGTTCCCGTCCTTGCTGAGCGTTACCAGCATTTCCCCGCGTTTCTCCGACCAGTCCACCGAGAAATTGATCCCGTCGAAGGTCGCCAGCCGTCGCGACGCGGCCTCTTTGAGATATCGCACGAAAAGATCCGGCTTCCCGTAGCGGAAGCTCGTATAGGCCAGCGCCGCGTCCTTATCGAGCCAGCGGGGATAGAGAATGGGGACACTCTGCCGGAGCAGCACTTTGCTGTTGTAGCCGTCGTAATCCGACATGATCACTTCCCACGTGTCCCCGCTCTTGCGCCGGTACAGCACGTGGGTGGTGGCGATCCCCTTTTCGCCGGTCAGCATGCGCACGACTTCGTCTGCGAAATGATGGGCGATCTGGCGGACCTGCTCCCGCTTGAAGAGATAGCGCTTGGCGCCGATCTGTTGTCCGGTTTCCACGTCCACCACGCGGCCCTCGAAATGGGCTTTGTCGCGGTAGAGAAACATCGCGCCCCGCACTTCGACCAGCCCCTCGGTGTCGCCGTTGTGCGCGGCGGGGACCCTGCCGCGATGGATCTTGAAGACGCCCGAGAATTCCAGGTCGGAGGTCACCACACGCTCCAGCGCCAGGACATCCTCGCGTGAGGTGCCGTCCAGCGCCGCAAAAGGCGCGATGGCCAGGGGGATGCGGTTGGCAAACGAGCTACGGATGCCCAGCTCCACCTCCGACTGACCCACCGCTGTGACCGGCATGGCCAGCAGCAGAACGAGGACCAGACCCGCGCGTATTCTAATACTCTTGCTCATAGGCAAAACTAAAATGCACCCCCAGGTAGTTGTCGGGAAACCCGTTGGGAAGCGGGGGCAACGGGTTGGCCTGAGTGACCGCCCGCAGCGCCGCCTGGTCGAAAAGGAAGTTGCCCGACGAAGTCTCGATGGAAAGCGCGGTGATGCCGCCGCCGCGACCCACCTGAAAATACACGCGGCAGAACTTCTCCTCGCTCGTTGCGGTTCCCGGCACCGTCCATAACGCGGCGATCTTGCGCTTCACAGACGTGAGGTAGTACGCGAAGGGGAAATCCTCTACACTGAGCTGCATGTCACCCGTGGCCGGCGGCTCGGTGTCGTCCAGGGGTGGGTTATCCGTCAGCTTTTCCTCTTGAACGGTCTTCTTTACCACCTCCGGTTCTTTCTTCTGCGGCTTCGGTTTCTTGCGCTGGGGCGGCACGAGCTCCTCCGGCTTTTCTTGCTTGACCACGGGCTCGGTTTTCTTCTCGACGACCGGAGGGGGTTTGGGCGCCGGTTTCTCGAACAGGGCGGGATCCACTATCTGAACCGAGTAGACCTCGCGCGGAACGAAACGGACGTGGGAGAACTTGACCACCGCCTGTGACAGAACACCCGCCACAACGTGCAGCGCGAACGAAAAAAGAAGTGCGTTTTTCATCTCATCAGGACCGGTATCCGGATCCTATTTCTCGATTTTTTCCATTTGGGTAATCAACCCCACCTCGTCGATTCCCACCGCCTTGACCCGACCGATTACCTCCATTACGACTCCGTATGGTACTTCCTTGTCCGCCCGCACGAACACCCGCTCCTCGCCGGCGACCTTCAGGTTACGCAGAGATTCCTCCATCTGGTCCCGCTCGACCTTGCGGTCATTGAGGTAGATGTCGCCTTCCCGGGTCACCGCCAGCATGACGCCGTCGGTTTCCTTGATGACCGTCGATTTGGCCCTGGGCAGCTGCACCTTTATCCCCGCCTGGATAAAGGGCGCCGTCAACATGAAGATAATCAGGAGAACCATCATCACGTCGACCAGGGATGTGATGTTGATCTCCGAGATGGAGCTATAAGGACTTTTCTTCATACGACGCCTCCCGGGTGGCCGGGTGCGAACTCGGCTGTTGGAACTTGTCGGCCGTCAACGCGAGAATCCTCGAGATAAAAAGCTCGATGCGGGTTTCCTGGCGCCGCACGTGCCTCACCAACAGGTTATACCCCACGAGCGCTGTAATCGCCGTGCCGAGGCCCGCGATAGTGGTGACGAGCGCCTCGGCGATGCCCGGGCCGACTACCTCGATGCTCGCCGTTCCCTGCACCCCCATGCTGAGAAAACTGCTCATGATGCCCCACACCGTGCCGAGCAGCCCAAGAAACGGGGCGACACTGGCCGTGGTAGACAGAAAGATGAGGTACTTCTCCATCTCCGACACCTCGGAGACGGCGCGGCCGTCCAGGAGATCCTTGAGTTTGTCCACCGAGCGGCCGCCTCCCCCCGGAGAGCCTTCCGCGGAAGATGGTTTATTCCCCTCCAGATAGCGTTTGGTCTCTAGGATCAACGCCCCCTCGATCGACGGCAGGCCGCGGTTGACCGTCGCCATGGGCAAGGCAAGGCCTCTGGAGGCAAGGCCCGTCTGCAGCGAGTTTCCAAGTCGTCTCAGCTTCAGGTACAGGCGGGTGCGGTCGAAGATAATCGCCCACGAGGTGACCGACATGACGAAAAGGATGAGCAGCACGACCTTGGCGAACGCGCCGCTCCCGAGCATCAGTGAAATGAACGACTGCCCCACATCCGCAAACGGCAGTACAAATTGCGTATCCATTTCCGACCTTTCTCAAAACTCTATTATTTTCAACAGCTTAGAGAACTAGATGCCCCTGTCCCGAAATCAAGCACAACATAGCAAAGTGCCCCGATGGCGTCAAACTATAAGGGTTGCCGCTCCGTCCGATAAGAACTATAATTAACAGGGGTAGATTGCACTCGTTTCTCGCACCGAAGGAGGGAATCACATGAAGAAAGCCCTCGCTCTCTTTCCGGTCCTGGCCCTGATCCTCGCCCAGAATTCTGAGGCAGTAACTCGTTATAATTCAACAGACTATTCAAAATATGGCGTCCGTATAACCCTGGCGGATCCATCGGGCAGTGTCTACCAGAAAGGTGAAACGGTGAGTTTCACCCTCGATACGGATACCGACGCCCATATCCTGGTCTTCAATATCGATACCGAGGGATTCGTCAGCCTATTGTACCCACGGCAGAGCACTTCCTTCCCGAAACTTTCGGCCGGCGAGACGTTGCACATCCCCCAGGACGCGCGTGAGTCCCTCCGTATCAGCGGTATGACTGGCATCGAGTTCGTGTTCGCGCTGGCGGTGCCGGAGCGGGATGCGATCAGCGAGAGCCAGATCGCTTCTCTGCTGGAAGGCGAGAGCCTCCCGTTTCACAAGCGATTCCGCATAGACGGTGACCCGTTCCTGGCGGCCAACCGGGTGGCCGAGAAACTGGTGCGCGGGGTGCGTTACAACGAAGGGGTCTCACTCGCCTATACGTATTTCTATGTAAACGAGGCGGTCGACTATCCCCGCTACCTCTGTGAGGAATGCTACGCCTCCGGCAAGGATCCGTATGGCGAGGGCATCGCGGAGTACGAGGCCACCACGGCGTTCAACAACGAACATCACTTAAGCTATCCGCTGGCGCCGGCGTTCGAGAGACAGTTTATCGATAACCTGGCCAGGCCGGAGGGATACGACGACGGTGACGACGACACGGGCGAAAGCACGACCAACCGCGTCTACGTAACGTACTACCCGGACTATTACGGCTACGGTTCTTACCCGTCGTACGCGGGCTACGGCTACTATCCGTATTACAACTATTACCCGTATTACAACTATTACTCGTACTACCCCTACTACTATTATGGGAGCGGCTTTTATTGGAGTGTCGGCTTCTACTGGGGACACCACTACAATCACCACTACGCTAACTACTACGATTACCCGTACTACAGCGGTTACGGCTACGGCTACCCGTATTACAACGGGGGTTACGGGTACGGGGGGCACCACGGTGAGACGATCGCGGCGCGATCCCTGCGGCTGAAGGGTAGCGTACGGGACAAAAGTGGCGTGGCCTCGGCAACGAACTACGGGAACGATCCACGAGTGCGCCACAAGGCGACATCGAGAACGACCCGAGCAATAGGTAAGTCCACGAAGGTCAAGCACTCGTCCCGCGCAAAGAGTTACAGCAAGAAAGCGGTTAAGAAGGGCGACCGGACCCGGACGCGGCCCGTGAAGAAGATTGTCCACCGAGGAGGCTCCAGGAGCCACAAGGAGCGGGTCCACACGTCAAAGCGCTCACACAGTTCCAAGACGCGTGTCGGGCGCAGCAAGGCCAGCAGGTCCGGCGGGCGAAAAGCGGTGAAGCGGTCGACGTCGCGGCGCTATGGCAAAGCCGCTCCGCGCTCGGGCAGTCACGGAAAATCGCGGTCGGTGAAGACCCAGCGGCGTTCGCATTCCTCAAATGCAAAGGGCCGGAGCGTGAAAAGCTCCCGGTCGCATTCCCGGTCATCGAGCAAGAGCTCGAGTCCACGCTCCTCAAAACGCGGCGGGCGCGGCAAGAGCCGCAAACGCTAACCGGGCATTGCCTGCCACGTACGCGCCCGGGGATTACAGAACCAAAAAAAGAGGCCGAAATTCTTCGGCCTCTTTTTCTATGTTACTGGCGAAATTGGCTTAGAGCGTCTTGAAGTTTTTCACTTCGAGATACTTCGTGCCGTCAAGCTTGCGTACGTAGCTGACGATGCGGAAGCCGTTGGGAGTCTCCGTATTCCGCATGGCCTTGACGTGATTGTTCTTCATCAGGCGGTAGGCAGTGCCGTCCGCGGTTTGAAAAAACGTCTGGCACGCTTCGGTGAGTCCGAGATTACACTTGCCGCACACGGCGTTGCCCGTGAGGACGACTCGCTTGCCCTCGCGGTGGCGGATGTCGGCCAGGGACGCAGCCTTGGCGCCCTTCGAGCAGGAGTAGGCGCCAGCGGTCTGGGCGGCCGCGCTCTTCGAGCACGCGGACCTGGTCCCGGCCACAGCGGCATTCTTGGCGCAGCACGCGCTAGCGGTCTGGGCTGTCACGCCGTACTTGCCCTTACACGCAGTTGCCTGACTCACGTCACTGATGGCGAACGCCGCGATACCCAGTACCAGGAATACCGCGATCACGATGGATGCATTCTTCTTCAAGAGCCGAACCTCCTTGCAAAAAAACAATATAGGCGCTGGGAGATAACTTAGGATACTGAGTCTTACACAATAATCAGGGAACAGTTCCCCAAAGTCAAGCGATTCACGAGCTTGTGGCGAGATTAGTAGACGGCGGCACGCTAGATCTCGACGGCGTCTCCCGCCGAAAAACGTCCCTCGCGATCGACGACGTAGCACGCCGCGAGCCGGGCGTCATGCTCGAAGAAGAGGATCCAGCCCTCCGCGGAGGCTCTTTTCAGCACCCGGCTCTTCTCCTCCATCGCGAGCACCGGCTGCAGGTCGTAGGACATGATGTAGGGGATCGGCAGATGCGCCGAGGTCGGCACCAGATCGCCACAGAAAAACAGCGTTTTGCCGTCGCCGCGGATCAACGGCAGCTGCTGTCCCGGAGTGTGGCCGTCGACGGTATGGAGTTCCAGCCCCTCGGCCGGTGACCAGTCGCCATCGTGCAGCACGAGATTACCAGAGCGTTCGATCAGCTCGATGCGCTCGCGAAAAAAGCTCGCGCGGTCCCGTGGGTTGGGATTGAGTGCATGCTCCCACTGCCGCTTCTGGATATGATGTGCGGCGCTTGGAAAAGTCAGGCGCCACGCCGATCCGTCCGGTGTGGCCAGGCCACCCCCGTGATCGAAGTGGAGGTGAGTGACCAGAACATCCGTGATGTCATCCGGGTGGAGATCGAAGGCCTGCAGGCTTTCCGTCATCGGCTTGATGGACTCGAAGCTGTAAATCCGCGTGAGTTTCTCGCCGTAACCCATCCCGCACCCCGAATCCACCAACATCCTCTTGTCCTGCCCGCGGATGAGCAGCAGTCGCATCGCCATGGCGACACGGTTTTCGTCGTCGGCGGGCGCCACGCGCGACCAGATGTTCTTGGGGACAACGCCGAACATCGCTCCCCCATCGAGTCCAAAACGCCCACTTACGAATCCATTCACTTCCCAGTGTCCGATTTTCATGGAACTCCCGCCGGCATGGTTGCTCGGTATCGATGACGAATTATGAAAGCGGAGTATAACACCGGCGGCACGCTCGTCCAAGAATCGATTGCACGCATGCAGTTGTGGCGGCGCACGGTTGCGTCGGTGACGGGCCCGTCGCGGGAGCGAGCGAGGATCACGCACGGCTCGATGCGGGTAGCCGAGCGAAGCGGAGCGCGGGCCAGGAAGCGATGCAACCGTGCGCCGCCCCGGGGGCACCCCCGCCATGGCGATCACTCGTCTTCCACAATGACCGCCGTACCGTAGACCAGCAGTTCCGCCGCGCTCTGCATCACGCTACTCGTCATGAAGCGCACACCGACCACGGCGTTGGCACCCATCTTCGTCGCCTCTTCGCGCATCCGATCCAGGCTTTGCTCACGAGATTCAGCCATCAGCTTCGTGTACTCGTGGACCTCTCCACCGGTAATGTTTTTGAAGGCGGCCGTCAGATCTTTTCCAATATGGCGGGCGCGGATCGTGCTGCCCTTTACCAGCCCCAGGACTCTCTTGATCCGTTTGCCTTCTAAACGATCGGTCGTGGTGACGATCATTGTTTGACTCCCTTGTATGGATCAGACTTGCTCTCGTGATATCGCTCTCTCAGAACGGACAGAAAAATGACGACCAGCCCCAGCAACACGACTGCGATACCCAACCCCTTGAAGGTAAGGAACTCAGGCGACGTCACCGCCTTGTACAGCCCCAGCACGGTTACACCGATCAGGCCGGTGATGAGCAGCACAAAGCCGCTACGGCGCTCCAGACGCCGGAAAATGTCATCCCAATAGCTCGTCCAGTATTCTTCGTCGGGCTCTTTGAGCTCGATTTCGTCGCTGAATTCAACGATGCGACCGATGTCCCTCAATTCGCCGGAGCAGTCTTTGCAGCCTTTGACATGAGCTTCATACGCCTGTTTCTCCTCCGGCGTCATTTCTCCATCGAGAAGCTTCATCCCTTCACTTTGAAAACGGTTGCAGACCATGTCAAATCACCTCTCCGGGCGCAGCGTCACCTTTCGGAAACGACGGGGCCTCGTTCTTCCCCCCGCTGCGTTCCCACTCCAGTATGATTTCCTTCAGTGCTTTTCGCGCATAGTACAGCCTCGACATAATGGTTCCGATCGGCGTATCGAGCAATTCCGCCATCTCGCGGTACGAGAGTCCCCGGAAGTTCTTCAGAACGATGACTTCGCGGTGCTCGAACGACAACTGGTCGATCGCACGCCGCATCAACTCGATGCGCTCGTGCTTTTCCATGCGCTCGAGCGGTGTCGGTCCGGACGAGGCGAACCGCTCGTCTTCATGATCTCCATGATAGAGCGACTCGGTTCTTTTTCGCACGCGCTGGACGAAGTTGAGGCAGTGGTTCTTCAGGATCCGGTAGAACCAAGGGTAGAACGGCCGCTGGGGGTCAAACTTCTTTCTGGCCTGGAAGGCCTTCACAAAAGCCTCCTGCGACAGGTCGCGGGCATCCTCCGCATTGCCCGTTATGCCGAGGGCTGTCAGGTACGCGTCGGCCCTGTGACGGCGGACCAGCATCTCGAAGGCACTGCGGTCACCGTTTCGCCAGCGCCGGATGACATCCAGGTCGTTCTCTTGCAAGCACACGCTCCCTATGCATACGTCTACCGATTGCATACAAGCTATACACGTTGACCGCCGCTTTATTCAAGTACCGGTATGTGCCTTGGTGCGGCCTGGTGGACAATTTTTAATCGGTTGTCATATAATTAGATAAGAGCCACACCGGCGCTGTGGATTGCGTCCGGCGGGTCAAGACGCACGGCGCCGAGGACGGAAATCTGCCCGCCGGTTTGGGGTTGCCATCGCACCTGATTTCCAGTAAAGTTTTTGTCTTCGCGTTTGGTTCGATCCCTGACCCGGTCTGTTCATCTGCAAACCTTTTGTTTTCACGGAGTCACAGGAAAATGCCCTCGCAGGAATTCGCGGACTTCGTCGGTTCTTATGCGCAAACCGTCGAGCCTCTGTGCCGCGAGGTGAATCTGGCGTACTGGAAAGCGAGCATCTCAGGCAAATCGGCCGACTTCGAGCGCAGCGCCGAACTGCAGGTCCAGCTGCAGCGGATATTCTCCAGCGCCAAAGACTACGATAGAATCTGCAAATGGAAGAGTGATCCCGGCATCACCGACCCCATCGCGCGGCGCCAGCTCGAGATCCTCCACCATCTTTATCTCCGCAACCAGATAGATCCCACACTGAACGAGCGCATCACCAAACTGGGCAGCAAGATCGAGAATCAGTTCAACGTCCACCGTGCTCGCGTTAACGGCCGCGAGATCACGACCAACGACATTCTGAGAATCCTCAAGGAGAGCACCGATTGCAAGGTGAGGAAAGAGGCGTGGACGGCGGGCAAGGAGGTGGGCGCCGTGGTCAAAGACGACCTCCTCACCCTCGTCAAGCTACGCAACGATGCGGCCGCCACGCTCGGGTACGGCAACTACTACTCGATGTCGCTCGAACTGGGCGAGCAGAACGAACAGGAGATCCTCGCTCTCTTCGACGAACTGGAGAAGCTGATCCGCGAGCCCTTTCGTACGCTGAAGAACGAGGCCGACGAGCGTCTCGCAGCGCGTTACGGCATCCGCACGGCCGATATTCGCCCGTGGCATTATGAGGACTTGTTTTTTCAGGAAGCTCCACAGGTCTACGACGTCGATCTGGACAAGTACTACGGATCCCGTGAAATACTCGACCTGGTGACCCGCTTCTACAGCAGCATCGGTCTGGAAGTCGGCGATATCCTGGCTCGGAGCGATCTGTATGAAAAACCGGACAAGGATCAACACGCCTTCTGCACGGATATCGATCGCAGAGGTGATATCCGCATCCTCGCCAACATCAAGAATGATGAGAACTGGACGGGCACGATGCTCCATGAGCTCGGCCACGCCGTGCATGACAAGTACATCGATCCGGATCTTCCCTACCTGCTGCGTCAGGAAGCCCACATCTTCACGACCGAGGCCGTCGCGATGTTGTTCGGGCGCCTGTCCAAGAACGCCGACTGGATGGAAGAAGTTGTCGGCATACGGCGGGCCGAGAAGGAGAAGATCGCCGTGGAGCTGGGCAAGAGCCTTCGCCTGCACCAGCTGATCTTTTCGCGCTGGTCACAGGTCATGATGCGTTTCGAGCGACAACTCTACCTGGACCCGGACCAGGACCTCAACGCGCTTTGGTGGCAGCTTGCGGAGAGATTTCAAATGTTGACCCCTCCCGACGACACGGACTTTCCACACTGGGCGTCCAAGACCCACGTCGTGTCTGTGCCCGTGTACTACCAGAACTACTTGCTGGGAGAAGTACTCGCATCTCAGCTGAGCCATCACATCAGGACAAAGGTCCTTCCCGAGGGCGCAGGAGGATCCATGAACGGTCATCCGGAAATCGGTGATTATCTGCGGGATGAGGTCTTCGTACCCGGAGCACGTTACCGGTGGGATGACATGGTCCAGCGTGCTACGGGTGAGGCTCTTTCACCAAAATACTTTGTCGAAGAATTCGTGTGACCTGGGCGCGGGCCCAAGCCTGATCGCTCAAATCTGGGGGACCAGGTCGAAGGTAAGGCCCACGCGAACAGGAACATAACCCGTCGCTTTCTGCGTGAGACCGACGATGTAGAGCGCGTCGAAGAAAAGACTGATGGCGGAACCCAGCGCGAGATCGATACCCCACCCCCCGTGCCATCCAACCACGTGCTCGGTTTTGATGATCGTCGTGCTGGTCGGAATGACGATGTCGTCGGTTGCCAGGCGAAAATAGCCACCCCCGAGGAGAATGTAGGGTCGAACGGAGCTCTCCTGCGGCGACAGGACATTCCATTTGAGATTGCCGGCAACGTACAGGACGGATATCTCGCCGCCAGCGATCGAGGCCGGCGGTGGGATTTGTCTGGACGAGATGTAGCTGTCGGCATCCAGCTCGAAGGTCGTGAAATCGACCGTCCCCGACACGTTGAACGACGGCGACACCGGTAGTACGAAGCCGATGCCACCGCCGAAACCCAGGCTGTAGTCGTCGGCGAACGCCTCCCGCCTGATCGGGATGGCCAGACTGCCGTTGACCTGAATCCTCGGTCGGGAAACACCCGTAGCGTGCACATCGCCCGCTGCGAGCAAAACCAGGAGCGCCATAGCCATCCAGGCCTTCATCGACTACCTCCCGTCTACCAGTACCAGGTCGCGTGAGCGGTCACCGCGAAGAAATCCACCTCTTCGGTAATCTCGCCCTCAATGTTCAGGTAAGCGAACTCCACCTGCGGACCAATGGCCATTTTCTCGGTCACGCGCCATTCGTATCCCGCCCCGGCGAGGAATCCCGGACCGGCCTTTGTTTCCGACACAGGGACAACCCCCTGGGTTAACTCGACCGACGACGTGCCGACACCGAAGCCGCCGCGAAGGAAGAATCCGATGTCGGAGGGAAAGTATGTCGCGGTAATGGTGCTCAGGCTGAAGGTCCAGGTTACGTCCCTGAAAACGTCCCCCCGGAACTGGCTCTGCCAGGCGTTGATCTCGAGCGCAAGACCCAGCTGTTGTGCGACCGCCCACCCAAAGACGAAGTTCCCAATACCGTCGCTCTCCCGGTCGAGGTTTTCCACCAGCGATATGTCCGCGCCTGCGTTACCGAACCCGAGTCCCACGCCCGCAAAGAAACCGTCCCGGAGGTGTGGGTATGTCTTCGTATGGGCCACTTCCACTGCGGCCAGGCAGACGAAGAGGCAAAGGCTGAGAAAGCCATAGCAATGGATCGTTTTCACAAAGACCTCGCATTCCGACGCTACGCACGGGCGAGCATAGCTGACGAACGGTCCGACCGCAAACCCAAACGGCTTCAACCCTTGATAACGCCTACAGGTCTCAGCTCTGCGACTCTCCGCGTAACTCCCGCCCTCTGCAAGACATCCACAACTTGCGAAACGTCCTTGTAGGCATCAGGCATTTCCTCCGCCAGCGTGCGCGGGTTCTTGGCCATGACCGTCACGCCCCTCGCTTTCAGTTCGTCCAGCAGGGCCCTGCCCCGTCCCTTCTTCATCGCCGCGCGGCGACTCAGCCGGCGGCCTGCCCCGTGACAGGAGCTGCAAAATGGGTGGTCCTTCTGGCCGGGAGACCCTACGAGCAGAAATGAAGCCGTGCCCATGTCACCGGGTACCAGCACAGGCTGACCGATGGACAGGTAGCGGTCGGGGATACGACGGTCTCCCGGGGGCAGCGCGCGTGTGGCTCCTTTGCGATGCACGCAGACTTTCAAGCTCCTCCCCTCGACGTCGTGGGTCTCGATCTTCGCGATGTTGTGGGAAATGTCGTAGAGTAGGCGGAACCCAAACTCGTCGGGGTGTCCGCCGAGCGCGTCCGCTATTGCCCGCTGCGCGAGCACCATCAGTGTCTGCCGGTTGGCCCAGGCGTAGTTGGACGCGGCCGCCATGGCCGCCAGATACGATTTGCCCACACTCGAATCGAGCGGTGCCGCCGCCAGCTGGCGATCGGGCAGCTCGAAATCGAACTGCCCGGACTGCGACGCCATCATCTTGAGATAATCCGTGCATACCTGGTGGCCGAAACCGCGCGAGCCGCAGTGAATGAGCACCGTGACCTGCTCCTTTTGCAGCCCAAACGCGCGAGCGGCCTCCGCATCGAAGAGCTCGGCCACGTATCCAACCTCGAGAAAATGATTGCCGGAGCCGAGGGATCCGAGTTGATGCCGCCCCCGATCGATGGCCCGCTGGCTGACCGCGTCGGGGTCGGCCATCTCGATGGCCCCCGTGTCCTCACAGTGCTCCAGGTCGGAAGGCGTGCCCAATCCGTGCTCGACCACGAAGCTGGCACCCTTTTTCAGCACTCGTTTGAGCGCCCTGGCATCGAGTTTGCCGAAACCGGAGTCGTGAGGTGACGCACCGCACGGTATCCGGGTGAATAAATGCGACATCACGCCGTCGAGCTTGTCGCGGATGTCCTCGAGCATGAGGTTGCACGTCATCAGGCGCACGCCGCAGTTGATGTCGTAACCGACGCCACCGGGTGATATCACGCCGCCTTCTTCAAAAGCGGTGGCGGCGACGCCGCCGATTGGAAAGCCGTATCCGAGATGGATGTCGGGCATCGCCCACGAATAGCCCACGATCCCCGGCAGGTGGGCCACGTTCGCAACCTGCTCGAGCGCCGGGTCGGAGCGGATATCCTCGATCAGGCGATCGTTCGCGAAGATCCTTCCCGGGACGCGCATGCCACCCTCGCGTGGGATTTCCCACAAATAGTCGCTCTTGCGCACCAGCCGCATTGCTCTCAACTCTTTTCTGGAATTTGCCTCCGCAGTTTTACCGGCTGCCATAACCGGAGAACCTACGATTGCCCGGGAGATAGTTTCTTGAAGATGCGCTGGAGCTTGCTGCTCTTCTGCTTCCACTTCTTCTTGATCTCGGGAATCAGCGCCTTGGTCGTGTCGTATCCCAGGTCGATCAATTGTGCCGATGTGTCAAAATCGAACGGGCTGTACTGGTCGGTATAAGGATGGACGAGAACATCGGCTTTTTCCAGGGAAACAACGTAGTTTATCTTGGACACGAGGCTCATGATGTGAATCGATAACTGCAGGTAGTTCCGGGGACGCCGGTATATCCCCCTTTCGTGCGCCAGGTGGACGGCGATGACGAACATCTCCTCGATTTCATGCAGTGTGTCGACCGGCAGGTACTCCGAGAATCCACCGTCGACGTAGTAGTGGCCGTCGATCTCGACCGGGAGAAAAATCTGCGGAATACTGCAGCTCGCACGCACGACGCGGGCCACCGGACCGGAATTGAACACGTGCTTTTGTCCGTTTTCCAGGTTGGTGGCAACCACCGAACAGGGGGTTTTGAGCTCTTCGAACGTCACATCGCCGATGACGCTCCTCACAAAATCCTCGATGCGCTTGCTCGAAATGAAACCCAGGCGGGAAAGGCGGATACTGATGAGCTTGCCCCAGCTCATGCCGTTGGCGATCTCGAGCATCTCCTCCATTGGCATGCCGGCCGCGAAGAAGGTGCCTACGACCGCGCCGCCGCTGGTCCCCGCAACGTGCGCGATCGGAATCCCCTCCTCCAGCAGAGCCTTTATCACACCGATGTGAGTGACGGACCTCGCTGTACCTCCGCTGAGCGCCAGGCCGACTGGTAGCATCTTGCTCGTCACGTTGCCTCCGTTCACAACCGAATCGCTACGCCGGTACTTCTGCGGCATAGTAAACGCTACCTCGTTGCTGCTGATTCCCGATGATCCTATGTCATAACAGGCGGTGGAACAAAGCAAAAAAGATCCGTTACCCGGATCCGGTTGTGCCGCCGTCTGACCGTGTGTTACGGGCGGAGATGAGTACCCGCGAAACAAAATCAACCGGCACGCCGGAGCCCACCGGTTGATTCAATTGTGGCCGCCGGGCGGCCCGTCGCTGTCACACACTAAAATTTGAGCAGCAAGCCACCCTCGATCTCGGTGGTGTTGATCCCGTCGGCGGCAAAGATGCGGCCGAAGCGCGCCTCTCCATAGACCGCGAGCGGAAACACCGGTGGGGATACTTTGATTCCGAGCAGGCCGTGGCCGCTGGCCTTGACACTGTTCGAGAAAAGGTCGATCCCCGACAGTGCCGGGTTAATGGCCGCCGCCTGCGCCAACTCGGTATTAATCAGGTGCCAGCCCAGCCCACCGCCGACATAAAGCGCGAGCGGTGACATCGGCACAGAGATCAAGTTCTTCTTCGCCAGCAGCAGCACGTGGAAATCACGGAACTCGAAAGTCCCGCTGACCGGGACACCGCCGGCGTCAAAAGTATACGTAAAATCCTTGGAAAAGTAGTTTGCGTGCAGCTCGAAATCGAGCACCGGAAACGTCCCAATTTCCAGGACGGCCCCGAACATCGCCGAGCCACCCACATCGCCGCTGGCGGGCAGAATGTCCCCTGTGTAATTCGCATATCCGACTTTTCCGCCCAGCGCGACGCCGGTGACGGCGGACGCCGAAACTGCGTAACCCACTATGACCACTGACAATACAACTATGAGCTTTCTCACAGTAACCTCCTTACCTGGGAAACAAGAGGCCGCAGTGCAATTTTCGAACCACAAAACCCTTGCACCGGTCCGGGAGGGAGGGCAGAATAGAGGGACTTCCTATCCAGGAGGATGGTCCATGAAAAGCTGGGTACTACCACTACTCGTACTTGTGTTCGCGCTGTCGGGCGCGGGGATGTCGCCGGTCGTGGGCGAGCCCGTTCTGGAGCGCGACATCCGTCCCGAAACAAAGCGTACCCCGATCGATGAGCCATGGAGCATCAATGCCTTCACGGAAGAGATCGGGCAGACGGTGCAACGGGCCGTGTCGGCGGTCAAGGCGTGCGTGCGAACCGTCGTTACGGTCGCAAAAGCGGTGGTGCGGGCGGTTCAGTTGGTCCTGGTGACCCTGGTAAAGGTGATCTTCCACCTGGCAGGAGCGATACTGATGTCCCTGGGCAAATGGTTGTTTGCGCTCCTCCTGGGTTAGGCTAGAGGCACTTTCGGCTTTTTCGTTCATTCACCCAGCGCATCTTCGAGAAAGCGGCGATACCCGTCGGAGAGTGACGGCACATCGACCGCGATAATCTCCGGCACGTCGTAGCTGTGCATGGCGGCAACGCGCTTTTCCAGGGCGGTGAATCGCCCGCGCTCGGTTTTCGCCAGCAACAGCACTTCGTCGTCTCTCTGGAGTTCACCCTGCCAGCGATAGATACTCCGGCACCCCTCGATAATATTGACGCAGGCCGCCAGAGATTCGTTGACGAGCGTTTCAGCGATCGTCTCCGCCTCCTGCATACTCGGCGCGGTTATGAACACTATTTGATAACTCCTTTTCACGAAACCTGCCCCCTCCTAAGAGGCCCCTAACCGGACCAGCAACAGCTCGACGAGAAAAAAGAAAACCACGCCCGCCAGGGCGCTCAGGGAGAACCGCATTTCCTTGAGCTTGTTGAGCTCTGGAATCAAGTCGGTGGCGGCTACGTAGGTTGCGATACCGGCGGACAGCGCAAGCGCGTACCCGCGGTACCCGCCCAGTGCGAG
>JAZGDW010000261.1:0-10091 GCA_036478295.1 Candidatus Krumholzibacteriia bacterium | reverse complement strand
GCTGGAGCAGCGATCGTGGTCGTATTTACATCAAACACGGCGAGCCGGACGAGATCGAAGTGAGGTCGGATCCATATTTGCAGGGCAGTTACTTGATTTGGAGATACTATCAGGATAACAAGACGTTTGTTTTCTTCGACCGGTTTGGTTTAGGCGAATACAGGCTTACGCAAACGAGTGCGTTTTGAAAAAGCAGATTCTCGGATCGCTGCTTGCCGTTTGTCTCCTCGGATGCTCGCAGGAAGCGGCGGTCGACAATACACTTCACCTCGCCCTCGAGACTTCACCGAACAAACTCGATCCCGCCCTGGTCGTCGACGTCGCCGAGGGACAGCTCTGCTCATTGATTTTCCAGCGGCTCGTTCGCTTCTCGCCCGAAGGCGACGTGGTTCCGGACGCGGCGGCCTCGTGGGAAATGCTGGACTCTGGAAGACGCTACGTGTTCCACCTCGATCCGCGGGCGCGTTTCTCCAGCGGCCGAAGAGTCCTCTCCTCAGACGTGGTCGCGAGTTTTGGCCGCGTGCTCGGGCCGAGCAGCCGCTCGTCGAGGCAATGGGTCCTCGCCCGCATCAGGGGGGCCGGCTCCTTTACGCGCGGTGTCGCAAGCTCCGTGTCGGGACTGGCGGCGCCGGATGATTCGACGGTCACCATCGAACTCGAAGAACCGTTCCGGCCCTTTCTGCAGCTGCTCGCCATGCCGGCGGCGAGCATCGTGCCCGTGGACCTCGCCGAGGAGGCGGGTGACGGCTTCGCCGCCGAACCGCTGGGGTCCGGTCCGTGGCGGCTTGCCGCCTGGAACCGGGGTGACTACTTGTCGCTGGTTCCGAACCCGCACTATCCGGGGTCGAAGCCGGCTCTCGACGAGCTCCGATTTCGCATCATACCGGAGGCATTCACCCGCATCGCAGAGTTCGAGGCGGGAACGCTGGATATGTTGAAGGTGCCCCTAGCCGAGCTGTCCCGGTTTCTCCAGGACGATCAATGGAAAGATCGTCTGCAGTCCAGGCCGGAACTGCGCGTTCTCTACATCGGTCTCAACAACAACCGGGGTCCACTGCGGGACGCCCGCGTACGGCGTGCGCTCAACATGGCCGTCGACGTGGACCAGTTGATCAACGTCCTGTACCAGGGACACGCGACGCGCGCGGCGGGCGCCATACCTCCGTCGCTCGGGGGCTTCCGCGAGCGGGATGCCTACCCCTACGACCCGGCGCAGGCCAGGCGGCTGCTCGCCGAGGCGGGGTTCGGGGAAGGGTTCGCCATGGAAATCTGGCAGCGGGACAGCCCCGAAGGCAACCGCCTGGTCGAAGCGGTGCAGGGCTACCTGCTCCAGGCAGGGGTGACGGTCACGATCGTCAAGCGGGAATGGAGCGCGTTCAAGGAGGCGGTGAGTCAGGGTCGGGTGGACGCTTTTTTTCTCGACTGGTACGCGGATTATCCGGACGCCGAGAATTTCTTGTTTCCCCTTTTCCACTCACAGAACGCAGGACCGGGTGGCAATCGGGCGTTCATCAACGAGCCCCGGGTCGATGAACTGATCGAACGGGCCCAGCGAACCGATGAGCCGGAAGCCGGGTTGCGACTGTACGCATCGGCCGACAGCCTCGTCTATGAGCTCGCCCCGTGGATCTACCTCTACTTTCCAACGACTTTCCTCGCCGTGTCCCCCCGGATCGAGAACTACGTGTTTCCGGTGGTTTACCTGGGCGAGGATTTTTCGTCGGTTCAGAAACTCTCGAAAGGGAATCACTGACGCCGGTGCTGAGTTACGCCGTAAAACGCATTCTTCTTTTCGTTCCCGTCCTTATCGGTGTGGCAACCGTCTCGTTCTTTCTGGTTTACGTCCTCCCCGGCGATCCGGTGCTCAGCATGGTTGGGGAGCGCTACGATCAGGCCACCATCGACCAACTGCGGCGCGAGATGCATCTTGATGATCCGTTGTTCGTACAGTACGGACACTTCATGGTGGGGCTCGCGCGCCTGGATTTCGGCAACTCCTACGTTACCGGGCGGCCCGTCCTGGAGTCGGTACGAGAGCGTTTCCCATTTACGTTTCGCCTCTCTCTTTTTGCGATGTTGATCTCGGTCGTGGTGGGTGTCAGCGTCGGGGTGGTGGCCGCGTGGAAGTGGCGTACCGCGTTTGACTACGTGACGATGGGCGTCACGATTGTTGGCATATCCATGCCGGTTTTCTGGCTTGGCGTCATCTTGATCTACTTTTTTTCCATGAAACTCGGTCTTTTGCCCCCGTCCGGTTACGGCGGCGGGAGTTTCAAGTACATGATTCTGCCGGCGTTCACGCTCGCCCAGGCATCGACCGCCTACGTGGCGCGGATTACACGTTCCAGCATGCTCGATGTGGTGCACGAGCAGTACATGCAGACGGCGCGGGCCAAGGGCGTGTCCGAGTTGCGGACTGTGTTCGCCCACGGATTGAGAAACGCGCTGCTGCCCGTGGTCACCGTGGTGGGAACGGACTTCGGCAGCTATCTCAGCGGCGCGGTGCTCACCGAATCCATCTTCGCCTGGCCGGGTCTTGGCAGGTTTACGCTGGACGCGATCCTCAAGCGCGACGTGCCGGCGATTCAGGGAGCCGTGTTCTTCATGGCCGTGGTTTTCATGACCGTCAATCTACTGGTCGATCTGCTGTACGCGTGGGTCGACCCCCGGGTCAAACTCGAGCGCAAGGGCTAGTCCGCAGGCGGGTGAACCGGATGTTGAAGGCTGTGGTGGGGCAAAAGAGTGGTCTGGTGGGGCTGGTGCTCGCCCTGCTGGTGCTTGGGGCGGCGATTTTCGCGCCGCTCATCGCGCCCCACGATCCCTACGCCATCGACATGAACGAGGCGCTTCACCCACCGTCGTACGCGCACCCGCTGGGCACGGACGTTCTCGGGCGCGACATCATGAGCCGGTTGATCTACGGCGCGCGTATATCGATGCAAGTCAGCCTCACGGCCAGGCTCATTTCCCTGCTGCTGGGAACGTTGTTGGGACTGGTGGGCGGCTACTACGGCGGCCGACTGGACGGCTTGATCATGCGCCTCGCCGACGTTACGCTGGCCTACCCCGCGCTGCTGCTGTTGATCGCGGTCATCGCGGCGGTTGGCCCGAGTCTCGTGTCCCTGGTCGTGGCCCTGGGGATCGTCGGCTGGGCGGGCATCGCGCGCATCGTGCGCGCGCAGGTGCTCTCCGTAAAGGAGCGCGAGTTCGTCATGGCGGTGCGGTCGCTGGGGGGGCGCCACAGTGGTATTATTTTCCGTCACGTGCTGCCAAATTGCTTTTCACAACTCATTATCGTATTTTCAATGGGATTGGGAATGGGCATCATGGCCGAGTCATCGATGAGTTTTCTCGGCTTCGGCGCACAGCCTCCCACTCCGAGCTGGGGGTCGATGATTAGCTCGGGACTGGATTATCTGCGGGTCGCCCCGTGGTTGAGTCTTGCCCCCGGCATCGGCATCACGCTCGCGGTCCTGGGGTTCAACCTTCTCGGTGACGCGTTTCGTGACGTACTCGATCCCAAGCTGCGGGATGCCGGGCAGCGTGGCTAGGGGGACGCACCGGGGAAAGTGTCATGATCGACGATCTTCACGCAATTATTGGCGAAGTTCTCAAGAGCCGCTCGCTCGACGGGCGTGTGTGCTTCACACACGTCTACGCCGCACCACCGGGTGGCCAGTCGCTCGTGTTCGAGTGCAGCTCGGCCGACGTGGCGTCTGACGTGCAGAACGAGGTGAAGCGCCGGTTCGGCAAGGCGGCGTCTCTGTTGCAATGCGTGTTTCTGCCCAACGGCGAGGCGGAGCTGCCGGAGCTAGTGATCGGGTGCAGCAGTGTGGCGGACGTGCGGCGCAAACCCGACCACGGTTCCGAGCTGGTGTCGCAGATCATCCGAGGCGAGCCGGTGGAGCCGCTGAAGACGTCGGGGGACTGGTACCTGGCACGGCTGGAGGACGGCTATATCGGCTGGATCCGAAGCTGGCATCTGAGGGCGAGCTCACGGGCCGATGTCGATCGGTTCGCCGGCGACGCCCGGCACCGCGTCAAGGACAACGTCATTCAGATCTACCAATCCCCGGATGAGGAGGCGCTTCCCATGGGTGACGCGGTGGTTGGGACCGTCCTGGTCTCCGCCCCGTGTGCAAGGCGGGGTTGGCGGGCCGTCCGGCTCGGCGACGCCAACGAGGGATACACCCGCGCAAGTGGCCTCGAGCCCGTTCCGCGCCGCCGTGGCGTGTCCCGTGACAAGCTCGCGGCGACGGGTATGCGCTTCCTGGGCATCCCGTACCTGTGGGGTGGAACGACGCCCAAGGGCTTCGATTGCTCCGGTCTCGTTCAGCGGATCTACAAGCTCCACGGCGTCGCTATTCCGAGGGACTCGGACCTGCAGGCTCGATTCGGCGCCGACCGCCCAGGGCGGTCCTGGGACCGCCTCAACACCGGCGACCTGCTCTTTTTCGGTCGGGCAGGGGATCGGATCGGCCACGTGGGTATGTACCTCTCGAACAGCCTTTTTCTGCACGCCTACGGCCAGGTGAAGGTGGGCTCCCTCGATCCGGTCCACCCCCTCTACGAGGTCAAGCTGGCCCCGGATTGGCAATCCACACGCGATCCCCTGAACTAGGCACAAAACCCGCGGGAAGACAGGCTTTATCGCATGGCGAAGCCACAAACGCTGTTTCTCGGGTTTTTGATCCCACCCGATTTGTAAAAACTTTCTCCTTTTTTCTAAAAAAAGAATTGACACGAGTTTTTAGGGTTTATATCGTCCCCCGTTGAAAACGTGAATCACAAAAGGAATTGACCGTGCTGATCGCGTTTGAATGATTCAGGACTATATGCGTCACATGTTGAGAGGTGTTTCGTCGTCGTGCGTTGCTTTTGCCCGAGGAGGTGAGGCTAGTTCAGGATGTCTTGCCGTGTTATGAAACGGTGAGATTTGACGTGTAACCAAACAATGTGCGTTGAAAAAAAGTTTTCTTGTAGGAGTTAATCACTCTTGTGACGTGGAGCCGGCTACGGCTGGGAAACCGGCGCGGCTCCGGCTCGAAGTCAGGAGGTTTCACATGCTTAAATTAAGCAAAGTGTTGGTTCTGTCACTGCTCGTCGTTTGCCTCGCGTCCGCCGCGTTCGCGACGACCAGCCGTGTTCAGGCACTGGCCGGTACCAGCAACTACATCAACGACGATTCCAATATCTTTCGCTGGTACGGAACACTGCCGTCGTACGCCAACCTGGTGATGGCCGAAGCAGGTAACGGGACAAGTCAGGGCGGTGATTCCGCGGTCAACGCGGATGACCAGGCACTGGGTTTCACCTACTCATGGGGCGAGGACAGTCCCCTGGGTACCTGGGGCATCTTTCTGCTCACGAACTCGCTGGACGACGGGAGTTTCTTCGCGTTCAACCCGCTGATCACACTGGGCGTTCTGGCTGGGGGGGGGGCCGCCGGTTTTACCGGGCTGGTGGAGACCCCGACGACCAAGTTCGTCCTGGCCTGGGGTAACGAGCTAGAGCAGTTCTCCTACGGCATCAACTTTACTCGTTCTGACGCCGAGTTTGAGAATACCGACCCCCTAGCGCCGCCGGAACTGGAGACCCTTTCCTTCACGACGTTCGGTGGGGGCGTTCGTGCCGACCTCGGTGAGAACGCGTACTTGGACGTGGCGGTGACGTATGGCAAAGCGGGCGGCGAGACCACGCCGGCGGGCCTCGACGTGTTCGACACGAGCACCGCGTTCGACATCGCGGGCCGCATCTTCTTTGAGTGGCGAGATGATATCACAATGGTCCCGTTCGTGGGCTTCCAGACCTTCGAGTATTCGCCGAATCTCCCGGTGCCGCCGGCGACGTCGACCGGTATCCAGGGAACCGATTTTACGCTGGGTATCAGCTTCAACATGGACGTCAACACCAGCAACATGCTGATCTTTGCCACCGAGTTCGAGAGCGCCACGGTCGAGCCAGCGAATGTGGTTGCCGGCGACCTGAGCAAGGCCGACGCGACCGTCCTGCCCAAGTTCTTTTTGGCGGTCGAGTCGGACATCAATTCGTGGCTGACCACCCGCGTGGGCGCCACCAAGACGATGGTCAAGATCGAGGTCACGGACGTATTGGGCAATACGACGACTGAAACGGGTAATCCGTTGCGCATCAACCCTGTGACCGAGTTCGAGTGGTTCCTGGGCGCCGGTTTCCACATGGGAGACTGGGACGTCGATGCCGTGCTCGCGAACGACACGCCGTTCCGCCTGGGATACTGGCTGACCGGTTTCGGAACGGACGATCCGGATCCGCCAATCAAACGCATCAGCGCTACGTACCGGTTCTAAGCGGACGCGTAAGCGATCTGTTGTTGAGGAGGGGCTCTCCATTTTGGAGGGCCCCTTTCCTTTGCCCGCTAACCGGACCCGGCGTGCGTCACTCGACGGACGGGCCCCGCGCTGCAGGCCGGCCGGGCGTACGGCGAGGCCCGATAATTGCTATTCCTTCGCCGGGACGTATCCCGCTCGCCGCTGGTACCGGAGAATCATGTACTTTTTCTACTACCTGCCGATTGGCATCAATACGCGCGTACGTCGCTTGCCGGTGATGACGTCGGCCTATGCGGCGATCTGCGTCGCTGTGTTCATTCTGCTCAAGTACCTGCCGGACGTCCTCTCCTACGACCTCTACAACCTTATCTACGTTCCCGAGGGCGGTGGGCCGGTGAGCGCGATGGCGTCGGCGTTCCTCCACCTGGGCTACGCGCACCTCATCGGCAACCTCATCTACTTGACCTTCTTTGGCCGCTATGTGGAGGACCGCATGGGTCCGGTACTCTTTGCGGTGGTGTTTCTCACCTCGGCCGGCTTGGGGAGCTACTTCCAGGGTCTGTTCAACACCCGGGTCTTCGACGACCCCTACACCGGTATCATCGGTGCTTCCGGCGCGATTTCGGGACTGCTCGGGGCCTTTACCGTACGCTTCGTTCGCAGCAAGCTGCGCGTCGCCTACTGGGTGTTCTTTCCCTTGCAGGCATACACACGCGCTGGCCGCGCAGAGATCCCGTGCATTCTCGCCATCGCGTTCTGGTTCGTCCTGCAGATGGCCCGGGGTGTGGCCCAACTCGACGGTGCCACCGCGCACGTCGCCTATGTGGCCCACCTTACCGGATTCGTCTGGGGCGGCCTGCTGGCGGTGGCCTTCGGCCAATACCGCGAGGGCAGCATCGAGAGCATGCTGGAGAAGGGCCACCACTACATGCGCAAGAGTGAGCCCTACGCCGCCCAGGGGGCTTACATCACCTACCTGACACAGCGGAGCGACGACGCCCGGGCCTATGCGTCACTGGCGCGGGCGATGGTTCTATCGGGTAACACGGAAGGGGCCAGCAAGAACTACCGGCGGGCGTGCGAGATGCTCATCGACCAGGGGCAGCGGGGTGAAACCGAGGCCATCTACGTGGAGGCCCTGCGCGGGGACGCGCAGTTCACGCTGTCGTCGGAGTATCATCTGGACCTCGCTTTCGGGCTCGAGCGTAATCTGAAGCCGAAGGTCGCGGTACGGGCCTACGAGAACTTTGGGCGCGACTACCCGCTTCACAGCGAAGCGGCCTTTGCGCTGCTCCGGGCGGCCGGTCTGTACCGCCATACGCTCTCCGACCCGGACAAGGCCGCGCTCTATTACCGCAGAATCGCCGACGCCTACCCCGAGGACCAGTGGGTAGATTTTGCCGTGGAGCAGCTCAGGCTCATCGACTGCCAGCGCGCCGCCGGCGATGCGGCCTGATCGCGTACCCCCGCTATCAAGATGGAGTTCCAGAGAGTAGGTTCAGTCCGCTTCGATAAAAGCGGCGTGAAGGACTTCGACGGCGCGCCGGCACCGGGCCAACGGTACGACGGCGGTCATCGATTGTGGCGTGCTCTTGACCGCCGTGGTGGCGATTCCGGCACCAGCCAGGACCCGCTCGAACCGGGCGATCGCCCTCGCGTTACAGGCGAAACCACTGCCGACTACGGATACGGTGGCCTGGTCATCCGGCGTGTCGACGGTGAGGCCACGGTTGCCGCCTTCCTCGATCACAGCGGCCAACGGCTCGGCATCCCGCGCGTCGACGACGAGGATGAGCCGCGCCCGCCCGCCATCCCGTGCCTTGTCGTAGATCAGGACCTGGATGTCGGTTTCACCAAGGCTCTGGCAGAACCGGTCCAGTTCGCTGCCTTCGCCAACGACGCGCACCAGCGTGATATGCCGGTTGCAGGTGACACTCGTTGCATTCGCTGTTTCCATGGACACCTCCTCCCCGACACGGGTACCGTCTCCGTCCTCGAAGCTCGACAGCAGGCGCAGCGGCACGCCGTAGCGGCGTGCGATGTCGGCTGCCCGGTAGTGTAGCACCCGTGCGCCCAGAACGGCAAGTTCGAGCATGACGTCGTAACCCAGGCGGGGGATGGGACGCGCCGCCGGCACCAGCTTTGGGTCCGCGCTGAACACGCCGGGATAGTCGGAATAAATTTCGCATTGCGCGGCCCCGAGCTCCGCCGCCAGCGCGACGGCGGTGGTATCCGAGCCACCACGCCCCAGCGTCGTGATTTCCTTGCTGCGGCTTACCCCCTGAAAACCGGCCACGATCACGACTTTGCCCCCATCCAACTCACGCCGGATGCGGTCGGGCCGGATCTCCTCGATCAGCGCGCGCGTATGGCTGACGTTGGTCACGATACCGCTCTGCGAGCCGGTGAACGATATTGCCGGGCAACCGATCTCGTTCAGGGCCATCGACAGGAGCGCCATGGACACCCGCTCGCCGACGGTGAGCAGCATGTCGAGTTCCCGCTGCGGGGGATGCGGGGTGATCTCGCGCGCGAGCTTGATGAGATCGTCGGTTGACCGGCCCATGGCGGATACGGTGACGATAACCCGCGTGTCCCCGCGGGCGCGCTCGGCAATCTTTTCCGCGACCGCGCGGATGCGCGAGGGACTGTTCAACGAACTGCCGCCGTATTTCTGTACGATTAGTTTTGTGCTCATCGCTGCGATTGGCCTTGGCTCTCAGCCGTGCCGCGGCACCTGTGAAACGCTAAACTATACCACGGCTTGCGGGTGGTGCAAAGAATCCTTGCCGCGGACCCGGCCCGCCGATAAAATCCTTGCCGAAAAAAGGCTTGAGGTGCTAGCCTGCAGTTCGCGGAGGTTCTCTTCGGTCGTGGGGTCTGTTGTGGATGGGTGGAGGTGGGGTGTATGAGGACGCAGATGTCGGTCAAGCGGCTCCCGCTGGAAGAGCGGCCCCGAGAGCGGCTGTATCATGTTGGCGCATCGGAACTTTCTCTGCAGGAGTTGCTGGCTATCGTCCTCGGCAGGGGTACCCGGGAGGCGAGTGCGCTGGTTCTCGCCTATCGGCTGCTGGAGCAGTTCGGGGACATCGTTGCCCTGGGCCGCACGAGCCTGGATGATTTGAAAAAAATTCCCAGTATTGGCTTCGTTCGTGCTTGTCAGCTGGTTGCCGCTTTTGAAATCGGAAAACGCTTTGCCAGGGAACCCGGGATGACGGGTTGTCCGGTGCGCGGGCCCGGTGACATAGCCAGAATATTCATGGACGAGATGCGTCACCTGGACAAGGAGCACTTCAAGGCGGCGCTGCTCAATACCAAGAACCAGATTCTCAAGGTTGTGACTGTCTCTATCGGATCTTTGAACGCGTCGATCGTTCACCCGAGGGAAATCCTCAAGCCGGCCATCTCGGCGAGCGCCGCGTCGATCATTCTGGTGCACAACCATCCAACCGGCGACCCGGCCCCGAGCCGGGAAGATGTAGAGTTTACCCGGCGATTTGCCAAGTGCGGTGAGTTGATCGGCATACGCCTCCTGGACCACGTCGTCATTGGCGCCGGCCGGTACCGGAGCTTGAAAGAAGGCGGCGTGTTTTAGTCCGTCCAGAAAGGAACGTGATTTGGTGTTCTCCCGGTTCTCGAACTTCCTCTCCAATGACGTGGCGATCGATTTGGGAACGGCCAATACCCTTGTGTTCGTCAAGGGAAACGGAATCGTCCTGAACGAACCCTCCGTAGTCGCCGTGGCGACCGTCTTCCAACCAATAGTCGGTAGCCGCGAAG
>JAZGDW010000260.1:0-9353 GCA_036478295.1 Candidatus Krumholzibacteriia bacterium | reverse complement strand
CATCTCGTAATCCTGGTCCAATACACCGCCCGACGCGTCGATCATTCCGATATGATCGTAGCCATCGTCTCCCTCCAGAGCGCCCGAGCCGCCCTTCATTCCCAAAAAGCAGATGTCGACATATTTTATGTTGGTACGGGGGTGGACACCGGTAAACAACGAGCAGAGCAGGTGATTCCACCCGGCCGTCACCCTGTCCGGTATTGCGGATGCCAGCGCCTTGAAAATCGCGTCGGCAACCTGGGGACACAGATGATTCCCAAATGTGGTCGCCGCAGGATAAGACGCATTCAAAATCGTTCCCTCGGGGACAATGTACGTCAGCGGCTTGATCATCCCTTCGTTATGTGGAATATCCGGGTTAACCATTTGAAGGAAGGTCAGCGTGATGGCCGAACACGTGGATGTGTAGGTCCCGTTTACAAATCCGTTTGTCTGCGGAGAAGACTGTGAGAAATCGAAATCGATGGACTCGTCTTTTACTGTGATCCTTACATGAATCGGAAATTCCGAACCGAGATTTTTGCCGTCGTAATAAACCCTGCTTTCCCCCTCGTAGACGCCATTTGGGATCGAGCCGATCTCATTTTTCATCATTTGTTCCGTCGAGTTGAATAGCTCCCGCTTGTGCGTCTCGAAACACTCGATGCCGTATTTTGCCACCAGGGCCTGAAGACGTCTCTCCCCCAACGTACACGCGCCGATCTGCGCCTTGATATCCTCGGCCACAATCTGCAGGCGTATATTGGCGAAAATCAGGTTCCACACGTCCTTTCTTAGTTCTCCCTTGTCGTAGACCTTGACCGCGGGAATCCTCAGCGCCTCCTGCCATACTTCCGTGGCGTCGGGGTTATACCCGCCCTGTACCGCACCCCCAATATCCGCCTGATGTCCCTTTGCCGCCGCCCACCCGATCAGGGTACCCCCACTGAAAATCGGTTTGAAAACGGCAACGTCGTTGTTTTGATTCCCCATGGAAAACACGTCGTTGTGCATGATGACGTCGCCGGGATGGATATCCTCCCCGTAGAGCTCGATAATCTTTTTGCACACGGGCCCCAGCGAGAACGAGAGAATGGGGAGGTTCTCGGTCTGCTCGAGCATCTGTCCCCGACGGTCGTACAAACCCGTCACAAAATCCTTGGCCTCACAGAGAATCGGAGAGCGCGTCGTTTTGGTCAGTGAAATGCTCATCTCATCGGTAATGGATTTGAAAGCTCGCTGGAATATCGACAGCAGTATTTTGTCTACTTCAGACATGTCTTGTCCTGGTTACCCAACCGAAAACCATCGGGAAACGATTTCTTGTCGTAAACGATGAAGGTGCCGTAGTCATCGATCACGCAGTCATAGTTGGCGCTGACGAAAATGGACGTATTTATCTTTTCGATCACCGCCGGCCCGGCAATCGTATTGCCGCCGAGCGGCAGGTCGCCGTTGTAAACCGTCACTTCTTCCACGGCGTCCGTCTCGGGAATATATACGTGTCTCTTGCTCTTGAGCGCTCTCTCCAGCGACGTCGGGCTGCCCGTCCCACCTGTGAACTTCGGTTTTTCCGTCCTGCCGATTACCCGCAGGCGGACGTTTATCAGCTCGATTTCGGTTCCTTCCTTCTCCAGCGAGTAGCCGAACAGGGAATTGTGCTCGGCATGAAACGCCTTTTGAATGCTATCCAGATCATGGGACGCAATATCCTCCCACGACACGGGCAGCTGCACCTCATGATATTGCCCCACGTACCTGAGGTCCAATACCGGGTAGAGGTCGATATCGTTCCTGCCGACTCCCTCCTTTAACAGCGTTGCCGTCCCTTCTTCCTTCATCTTTTCGTAAAGGCCCAGGAAATGCTCCCTGTCGATATGACAGAAGGACGCCAGGTAGGAGTGCACGTAGTCGTGTTTCAAATCACCGAGAAGCATGCCCGCCGCACAAAAGATCGAAGCAACGTCGGGCACCACAAACATCGGGATCTCCAGTTCCTTGCATATTTCTCCGGCATGGATGGGACCCGCGCCACCAGCTACGATGATGAGGAATTCACGGGGGTCGTGTCCTTTTTCGATGGAAACCTGGCGGACCCCCTGTGCCATATTGCTGTTGATGATTCTGTACATGCCGGCGGCGGCCTCGAGAAGTGGCAGGTTGAGCCTGGATGCGATTTGTTCGTTCAATTCACGCTTGGTCTGTTCCACGTTCAGCGTGATCGTACCGCCGGCAAAGAAGTCGGGATTGAGGTAGCCCAGCAGGAGATCGGCGTCGGTGCACGTGGGCAACGTCCCGCCCTTGTCGTAACATATCGGGCCGGGCACGGCACCCGCGCTCTGCGGTCCCATTTGCAGAAGGCCGCCGTTATCTATCCAGCCCACGCTGCCGCCGCCCGCGCCAATGGTAGCGATATCCAGGGCGGGAAGCGCGATCTTGTACCTGTTTATCGAGCCGTCTGTGCTGGTCACGCACTGGTTGTCTATGACCAGGCTTGCATCGAAACTGGTCCCTCCCATGTCGATGGTTATGCAGTTCTTGTAACCAAGCAGATTCGCGTAGAACGCACCGGCGGTGGGAGCCGCCGCCGGCCCAGACAGAACGGTTACGGCGGGAGCCGTCTCCACCACCTCCGGTGTGACCACGCCTCCGTTGGATTGCATAATCAGCAATGTGCCCCCGAATTCTACGGCGTCGAGTTTCCGGGTCAGGTTGCCGAGATAGTCCGCGACTACCGGACCGATAAAAGCGTTTACCGCGGTGGTACTCACCCGCTCGTAGAACCTGATGGAGGGCAGCACTTGCGCCGAGGCGGTGATAAAGCAGGAGGGAAGGCGCTCTCTCAAGAACCGTATGGTTTTTTCTTCATGAACGCTATTCTTGAACGCATTCATGAAGCAAATCGCAACGGCTTCCACTTTTTCTTTCTTCAGGCGGTCCGCGATCGGGGCCAGTTCGAATTCGTCCAGAGGAGTGATGACATTGCCTTCGCGGTCTACTCGCTCGTTGACGGTCAGTCTCAGGTGTCTTGGAATCAACGGCACGACGTTACGGTAATGATTATTGTATTGCTCCTCTCTGATCCCCCGTCTCATCTCCAGGGCGTCGCGAAACCCCGCCGTGGTAACCAGCGCTGTCCTGGCCCCCCTCAGGGTCAGCAGGGCATTGGTGGCAACGGTTGTGCCGTGCACGATTGTCTCGATACGTCCAATCAACTCATCGATATTCTGATTGGTGTTTTCGGCCAGGTCACGGATCCCGCTCAGAACGCCCACTGAGGGGTCTTCGGGGGTGGAAAGCGTTTTATGGATAGACGTATCCCCGGACTCGGAGATGAGAATAAAATCCGTAAAGGTGCCCCCTACGTCTATGCCCAGTTTGTATTGCAAGAATGTTTACACGGTCATGGTTTTCTTGAACGCCGCGCCAATGGCACCGGCCCGGCAGTCCCGGCCGGCCATAAAACCGGCGCAGTGCCTCGCCTGGATCGCGAGCGCTTCCTGTAGAGTCGTGCCGCACGAGTTGCGAACCGTCTCCGCGATCGCCGCCCTGGCGGCCTCGGTCGCCGGATCTCCGGCGCCGGACAAATCTCCTGCGTCCGCCGGCACCTGCAGCGCACCCTCTTCCAGGGTTCGCGCGGGCAGGCCGTGATCGCCGCCGGTTACGATGCTCCAAACCGTCTTCAAGCACTCATCCAGCGCTCCCGCATAGTCAACGAGCCAGCCGGCGGTGTCTCCGGCCCTGGCCGGCCGACCTTCCAGCAGGAGCTTCATGAGCTTCGGCCACTGTTCGGAAGCGGTCTTGCGAAACGGCCAGTGGCATCCTTCCATACCGGGAACGACCGGCAGCGTGACCTCCGGCATGCCCAACGCGGCGTCTTCGGTAGCCACCAGGTAGTGACAGTGCATCAGCAGTTCCAGCATCCCCCCGAGGCAGCGCTTGCCGTTGACGAACCCGACCGACACTTTGAATTCATCGTGCAGCCGCCGCGCGGTCCGCGACCACGATTCCGAGACTTGCAGTCCTTTTTCTTCGTCGTCCAGGGCAGGGAAGAACTCACTGGTGTCGGCACCGACCATTTGCGTCGCTAGATGGAAATCACCGGTGACAATCACGCTCTCGATCCCCGCGGCTTTGAGCCAGTCGATCGCCCGGTTGAGCTCGGCGTTCACGTCGCCGTTGTAGCTCTCGCGGCCGATCGATATGACGCCCGCCATGCCGTTATGTTCGGCGTTTACGTAGAGCTGCTGCCACGCAACGTCGCTCATCTTTTCGAACACATCGGGATACCAACTGTCCGCCGCCGCCTCCGGATGCAGGGCATGGTATCCCTTTACGATGTTGATCGTCGCGTCCGCACCGAGGCTTCTGATCTTGGCGAGGATGCCCTGCCGGAACTGTGCGCACAGTTCGCCAATCGCATTGATGTGGGACAGGTGTGCCCGCTCTTCGTGGAGTATGAGACTCGTCATCTGGCACAACGGACCCAGGACCCACGTCTCGAGCTCGTCCTCTTCGTCGAGCGTCCAATCGACCACCGGCCGGAAATGGTTTGGCGGATACCAGTTGTCGCCGCGGTCCTTGTGCGCCTCCAGTTCCGGCGTGGGTGTGAACACCCCACCGTAGTGTTTGCTCAAATGAGCGAGACACGACCACGTCAGGAAATTCGCGCCCTTCGCGCCAATCGCGTCGTGAGCCCGGAATGGATTTGGTCCCATGAGCTTCCGGATGTACTTGTCGATTTTCCAGTACGGCATGTTGGATGCGCGGTGATATCTCGTGCCCGCAAGTGTCAGTCCGCAGAAGAGAACGTCGAGGACAAAGGACCAGTGGTCGCTCACCGGAACCGGAATCAAACCCAGTGCCCACAAGAGCTGGGTGACGGGCGAGGGCTCCGGCTCGACGATTTCCCATATCTTGTTTATCTCGTGCGGAAATGCGGGATGCGCAATGCCGACGCCAAGCTCGGAAGCGGGAAAACCGGATGTGACCGAACGAATCTCGATCTCCGGGAATTCCTTGCGGAACATTTCATAATGCGATCGCTTCAAATCGAGAATCTCAGGCACGGCCTCCAGGAGAAATCGCGGCCGGTAGTCACCGATCTGCGACGGCAGATGCGCACCGTCATAGGTCAAGCGGACGATGTTCCCCATAATCTTGTCCGCGCCCGTTCGCCCAAACGCTCGCACCAGCCCCGCGTATTGTTTGCCGATCCCGTCCGGGGCGCCCGGCAGGTCGAGGGCGACGATGCGCACGCCGAACGGCGCGAGCCGCGAGCCGAGCTGCATGGTCTTACCGGCGCCCACGATCCCGTTCGCTCCGGAGATAACGAGCGAGCCGCGGTCACCGCCGCCGCCGAAGACCCGGTCGACCAGGTCACCGGTGTCGACGGGCAGCTTTCCGCGCTCGAAGATGTCTATAATAGAGCCCAACCCCAACGTCTCGAGAGTGGGCTGTCGCATGGACGTTGCCATCACCGACCACCTCCAACCTTGAAGAGGGCGGCAATGCCCACGTCTCCCGCGGCGCAGCCGAAAACGAGCACGTAGCCGCCACCCAGATCCACCGCCTCCTCCAGCGCTTCGATCAGCACCCGGGTGAGTGTGGGCCCCTGGGGGTGTCCCCACACCAACGGGCATCCGCTCGTGTTCATCAAGTGCCAGTCGTGATCGAGCAGCCTGGAGAAAATGACGTCGTTGACGGCAAACGGATTGTGATTCTTGGCAACGGCGATGTCTCGCATGGCTAGCCCGGTCCGTTCCAGCAGTTTTTGTACGGCCAGTGCCGGCGCCTCGGGCATGAGACTCGGATCGGATCGTACCTCCGTCTTGGCAACAAACTGGATATCGATCTCCGGCCGCGGGCTGAGCTCTCGGGCCTTCTCGGCATTCGTCACCAACAGGACCGCCATGCCGTCGGAGGCGTGCGTCTGTGTGCCGCTGGTTACACACGTGTCCAGTTCGCGCATCGCCTGCAGGCTGGCGAGCGTCACCGGGCGGACACCGGCATCCTTATCCACCCTCCCCAGAAGGCGCCCTTGAAGGTTCAATACGTCGAGCGGGACGAGGACGCGGTCCAGAAAGCCCGACGCCTGCGCTTCGAAATACTGCTCGTAGCGATAAGACGTCAGCTCGTCCACTTCTCTGCGGTCGAGCTTGTATTTGCGCGCGGCCATGCCGGCCGTCGTAATCATGGCGTTGCCCGTTGCGGGGTCGAACCCGAAGTTGTCCCACACGTCGCTAAGCGCCACGGTTCTCTCGTACGAGCGGCGTTCAGGAAAAACCCCCACCGGCGAGTCGCTGGTCCGGTCGAACGTCACCACCCCGACAACATCGCTGGAACCGTTTTGTACTTCGCCGCCCGCCACGAGTGTGGCCTGCAGGCCGGTGGCACATGCCTGTTCCACGTGGTAACCGGGCAGGCGCTGACCCAGGCAACTGGACACGAGCGGCGCGGTCCAGAACTTCCAGTGCCACGGGATGGTCGATCCGATGACGAGATATTCCAACGCGTGCTTGGGCACTTTCCGCTTGCCGAGAATCCTGTTTGCTCCCTCCCCGGCGAATTGCCCGATGTTGACCTCGGCCAGCGGTGATGTCTGCCAGGCGGGAAAATAACTGCTTCCCCACGTGCCATAAGGGATTCTCGCCCTGGGAAACATCGATGCTCCGTTCTTCATTGGTAGCTCCTTATGCGAGCGGTTGCGGCCTGGCCCTCATGGGCAAAGCGAGCCTTCCTGCGTTCCCGGGTATCAGGGGGTGGAACTTTCAGAGCGACTCAACACTCATCTTAGCAGGGATATCAACGGGATTCAAAGGATCGCTACGGAGATCAGGTAGATAATTGACTTATGTCAAAAACAATTGCCGATTGCTATCAGGCCTGCGTTCGGTAGCACTATGTGCAAGCTCGGAATTCCCTGGGCTCATGTGCCGTCGGAGGATTCGCTCGAAAACGACAAGACGTCCATCGGACAGACGTCTATGCAGATACCGCACTGGATGCACGCGGAATTCTTGTTGTCGAAGGCCTGCTGATTCTTCGCGAACGCCATCACGTCGACACCCACCTGGCAGTACTTCGAGCATTCCGTGCAGCTGATGCACTTTTCGTCGGATACGATCTTGAGCTTGCCGTACCACTTGGCCAACAGGCCGTTGTACGCGGCCAGGGGGCACCAGTAGCGGCACCACACCTTGCCGCCAAAAAACGGATACAGCGCAACCGGGATCACAGCTACCAACCAGAAGTCAACGATATAGCTGTACGCTCGCCACCAACCGTTGTTGCCGTCCGTTTCGTACATGCCGATCACGACCAGCGCGATCACGGTGCTCGCCGCGAAGATCACCATTGCCTGGAACTCCCACGCCCGCGACCGTTTGCCCTTGGCGGAGAGATGTCGCCAGCGATCACCCAGTGTCTCCGCCAGCCCACCACACCCGCACACCCAGGTACAGAAGCGCTTGCCGTGCTTGCGTGACGCAATGGGAATGGCGACGAGCGTGCCCAGTACTCCAGCTCCGATGAAAAAGGTCATGATCCACTTGGGGTCACCGCCGTACCACCAAAAGAACGTGTTGAAAAAGAGTGGGTACGGCTGATAGAGCCCCCAGGCGCGCCACGCGTATTTGACCGACAGTGCCTGGACCGCGAACACGTTGACGATCAAAAAGAACACCACCTGAAAAGCGAGCAGCGTCAGATAGCGATAGGTCTGATAGCGCTTGTCGCGTGCGACACCGCGCCATCGCATCATGGCCTGGTACCCGAACACGACCATCACGATCGTATAGAGAAAACTATAGAGGTAGCCCTGTTGATAACCGCGGTCGGACATGATGTCAGCCGACGCCTGGTTGCTGAACAGCCAACCGAACGGCAGAAACGCCCACCGGAAGATGGCTTGCAGTACCGCGTCGTATGCGTCCGGCGCGACCAGTTGGCTGTACGGCCAGGCGGACACGCCCTTTCCGTAGCTTTTGAGCGCGTACAAGGAATATATGACCAGAAACGCGGCGCCCAGATAGAACCAGCGCCGCGCGTCCCACGCGTTCTCCAACTTGATCCCGACTTTCTTGAAGAACGGTGCCGGCAGCTCAGCGCCGATCATCTCGAACACGAAGTCGTTCGCAACGGATTGCCGCGGGCCTTCCGGTCCTCCTTTGGCAAACGTAACGCTACGCTCTCCCACCTCCGCCAAATGGGAGTTCATGTGAACGGTGACTTTCCCTTGCTCTTCTTTGGCTTTCAAGGCGTCTACGTTACGTTTTTTTGGAAACGTGAACTCCTTGTCGATGGTGACGAGGGTGACTTTGTTTCTGTCGCAAAGGTGGAGCGCCGCCTCCAGAGCCACGTCGCCGCCGCCGTATATCAGGATATCCTTGTTATCGAACTCATCCGGGTCCAACAGGCGGTGAGCGATGCGATCGGCGTGTTCGACTTCGCCCTTTACGCCGGCTTTGCGGGGGTTGCCCGCTTTGCCTGCCGCCAGGATGACCCGCCGGGCCCGGTATTCCGCCTTCTGCGTTTCGATCTTCAGGTAGCCGGCCTTGCGTTGGATGTCTGTCACTTTTTCGAACTCACGAACATCCAGGCCCAACTCGTGGATCTGTTGGTGCCACTTCTCGAGCAGCTCCTCTTTGGTGCACTCCTCGAACCACAGGCCGCTCCGGTTGTCCGCCGCGGTCGGTTCGGCGAACAGCACCTTGCCTTTGGTCATGGTGTAAATTGTCTCCGCAATGTGGTTTGCGTCCACGGTCACGGCCGTGAGTCCCAATTCCTTTGCGCGCGCCGCAGCAGCCAATCCGGCGGCACCGGCACCGACGATGAGGAGGTCCAGCATGTCGCCCGGGTCAGTCGTGCGTTCTTCGAGGAGTTGGGGGGCCAGTCGATCGACCAGATCGTGGCCGCTGTTGAGGCCGAGTTTGATCAAGGGGGTGCCAGCGACTTCACCGACGAGATAGACACCGGGGACGGTGCTCTGGCCGTGTTCGTCAACGGCGGGGAGTACGGGGTAGCTGGGCTCGGGAGCGCGGCGACCCACGAGTGACCGAGTCCATGCAAGTGCTCGTGGGAACCATGGCGCGCGAGGTGATCGGGCGTTGGAGTGTGCGGTTACCGCTGTTGAGACCATCGTCTCCGTTTGTCGTCGATCCGTCCGGTACCTGACAGGCTTCCTGGCGCTCACTTCAAAAGCACAAGCTTCCGGGTTTGCGTGAAATTACGCATGACGAGGCGGTAGAAGTAGACACCGGACCCCACGGGGTTGCCGTGGTCATTCCTGCCGTCCCACAATGCGACGAAACGGCCGGCGCTCTTCTGGCCGTTCACCAGGGTGCGCACCCGCGCGCCGGTCACGTCGTAGA
>JAZGDW010000026.1:0-3069 GCA_036478295.1 Candidatus Krumholzibacteriia bacterium | reverse complement strand
ATCTCCAGCACGCGCACGTAGTAAAAGGCGTGTTCTTCAGCATCGAAATCGGGATCTTTCCAATACGCCATCAGCAATGCATCACCGATCGTATTCGTGTAGGTCGCGGTGGCGACGTCTACCGTGTTGCCCACTTTCTCTTTGCTGCGACCATCGGCGCCGATCTTTCGGCCGTCGGAGACTGCCACGTCGTAAATCCGCTCGTGCAGTTCACCCGCTTTATCCAGCCAACCTTTGATGATCTGCACGCGATCGAGATTAGCACCGTCCGGATCACGCAGCGCCCGGATCATGAAGCTCGGCGTCGCGCCATCGGGGGCGTCCCTCAGGTCGCCGCCCATGGGCACACCGCGTCGGTAGCCTTGTGCGATGAAATCCGGTCGTGTGACTTCTTCAGCCTCGAAGTCCCAGCCGCTGAAAACGCGCACCATCATCCGTGTGCCCGTGGTCGCGTAGACCTCCTTGCGTTTCATCGCGTCGAAAAGCGCTTTCCGAGTGTTCTCCCGGGCCCAGACGGCCGTCAGCCCCGAGGCGACCTCCTGTGAGGTCATGATTCGCAGCGCGGGATCTTCGGCTGGGATGACCGCGCGGTTGTGCCGGTCAGGCGACGGCTCCGTATGCTGGTACTTGCCGAAGAAATTCTCCTCTCGGCTGGTCGCAAGTGCGGTATGGGTGTCCGTCGCTCCGGTCAAGCCGAACTTGTAGGGGTTGGTCCCCAGTTTCTGGCCGATCTTGAGGCCCAGCTTGAGCGCGGAACGTCCGTACTCGTACTGGAGCATCCACTCTTTCTTGGGTGCCGAGCCGTCCAGGTTCCCGACGTCCCAGTTCTCGTAGTCGGCGAATTCATCCTCGGGCGACAGCAGCGGATGCGCCTCGCCGTCCCCCTTGATCTGCGTGACCTCGATGATGGGTTCCCAGCGGATCCTGGCCGCCGCATAGTCTGCGTCCATCGGACCACCCGAGCGCGTTTTCTCGGAGAACATCAAGCCATTGCTGACGTTGCCGTTGTGCGGAATGGCGATTGCACCACCGCCCGTCTTGGCTTCGTATGCCGCCAGGTACTTCCAGAGATCTTGTGGGTCATCGCTGTCAAACGTCGAGTACGGGATGACCTGCTCCGTCTTGTCGGCGCCGTCGCGGAACACGACAACGCGGTGGAGGTTGTCCCCGTCGGGAGTGGACGACCACTCGAACCCGGTCATCGCCGTAAATCGGCCGGGCTCGTCGTACTGATCCGCGATCCGGACGAACTGTTCCCAGATGGAACGCGTCAGTTCATCGGAGCTGAACGGGTTGATGCCCGACGTTCCTTTTTCGATGATTGACTGAAACCCCTCCATGCGGCCTTCTTGGCCCGAGTTGAAACGCTCGTGAATCCATTTCCCCCAGGGATCCGCGAGCAGCAGCGGATTCGACTCGCGGATGGCCACTGCAAGGCCGATCAACTCCGCGTGGTCGGTGATCACGAGGAAGTCGAGTGGCCTGATCAGCTGTACGGGCTGACCGGAGTTCGAGATCACCTTTTCACCGCGCGCCATTCGGTATCCATCGTGTACGCCAAGCGTCGTCCCCACCAGGCCCGCATCGAATGAGAGATTGGTATGGAAATGCATGTCGCCGAAAAAGACCCGGTCTGCATAGGCCCTGCCCGCGTATGGCGAATACACTTTCTCTTTCGCGAGATCGTCAGCGGTCCACGCGCGATCGGCGGGAGACGCGAAGGCGGGGCCGGCAGCTATGGAAAGGCCACAGGCGGCCATGACGAAGAAAGAACCGGCGACCATCAGTGGGCGATTGACGAACAGGGATCCTATTTCTTGTTTCGAGCGCTTCATGTTGCTTCCCTCCATTTCACGCAAACGTTCTTTACATTATGTTTTTCCAGCTTTGGTAAGTGGACTGATTTTGGTGTCGGTGCTGACGGGTACGCGGCTTACCCGATCAGACCGTGAGCCCGTCGATCTCCCCTGTGCCCTCATTCTCCTTTGCGCGCGACCGTACCCACATGGCAGGGATTCAGGCACGCTGGCAAATTCGTCTCTTTTTTCAGCAGGCGTGACCGCAAAAAGCAGGGTGTTAGTCGATTGGCACGACTTCGGATGCGGAATCGCCCTTCATGGTGACCCGGAAACGTCCCGAGTTACATCGCACGCGCCAGACTGATGATCCTTCGTTCGAGCGTTCCTTCTCGATGACTCTCGCACAGGGATGGCCGTTGGCGCGAATCGCCGCTGCCAGCTTTCCGTTCGACATCTCATGTGCAGCGGCCCCGATCAGCCAGCCGAATGCGACTGCGCCCACCGCGGTGACCAGTATCGAAGTGCGCAAAATTCGCCGCCCGGAGCTGCTATTGGTCATGGTCAAGTTCTGCATGCACTGCCCCCACATCGTATGAGCACGAAATATGGATTTCACTCGGCTGCGTTGACACGCGCCTTGCCTTCCAGGTTCGCAATATTACTGTCCGCTGCCGCTTCGTTCGTGGCAACCACCGTTTCCGGTGTCTGACCGGTCGCATGCAGGGTGGGGGACAGTCACTTGGCCCTCCTCAAGGCGTCATAATCCGAAACTCGTAGCTATAGCTGCCACCATAGCCATCGGCGGATTTCGCCTCCAGCGTGCCGTCACCCGACGCGCCGGCCCACTTGCCGCTTCCGCCGATGATCTTGACGGTACCGCCCACCCCCGGCTCGATCGAGGCATCGATGACAAATCCATCGGTTTCGTTCTCGGCGAAGGTGCATAAGGCTCGCGCGCTGTACTCAACCCAGGCGTCGGCGTAGCCGAGGCCCGCGCAGTCACCGTACAGGACGCCGGATTCGCTGGGCTCGATGGTCGCAACCACGTCGTTGGCAAGTTGGAACGCGGCACCTCCGTTTGCGAGGGGTAAGGTGCTTCGGTTAGCAACGAAGGTTCCGACTCCACGGTAGGTGACCGTCTCGCCCGCACTGATGCCCTCAGGCGCAAGACTTCCCAGTCCGAGAGATACCAGTAGCATGCACAACATTTCTTTTCTCACGATTCGTTCCTCCCAAGATGGTTCCAAGGCGTGCTACCGACTCACAGGGC
>JAZGDW010000259.1:0-19603 GCA_036478295.1 Candidatus Krumholzibacteriia bacterium | reverse complement strand
CGACAGCATACTGTCACTCTCGCAGTTTGTGTCTAACGGGAGGGATCTGTTTCCGGCTTGCCGTCTTCGAGGTAGATCCGTGGCACGCGCTTGCCGACCCCGCATAGGATTTCATAAGAAATAGTTTCCGCCCAGGTGGCCACTTCATCGACGGCAATAATGTTCTTTCCCTGCCGTCCGAATAGCACGACGTCGTCTCCCACCCGCGGCGCGGGCTCAACATCGCTGATATCCACCATCGTCATATCCATGGTGACGCGGCCCATGATCGGCACCCGTCGGCCGCCGACAATGACCTCCCCCCGGTTCGACAGGCGAAACGGATAACCGTGCCCGTATCCCACCGGCAGGACGGCCATGCGCGTGTCGCGCGATGTCCTGCAAGTGCCACCGTAGCTCACCGGCGTCCCCGGCGGCAGCTCTCGAACCTGTACGATCCTTGTCCGCCACCGCATGACCGGCTCGATGGCGAGTCGGGTTTCCAGCCCACCGGTGAGATGGCCGTAGACCATGAGCCCGGGTCGAACCATGTCGAGGTGCGATTCGGGGTGGGTGACAATCGCGCAACTGTTGGCGCTGTGAAACAGCGGCGCACGGGACAAGCGGCCCTGCAGACCGGCTGCGAACTGCCGGAAGGACTTTACCTGGGCGTTCGTAAAGGTCGCATCCGAATCCGCCACCGGAAAATGCGTGAACACTCCGCTCAATCGGATCCCGGGAAGTTTGGAGACGTTCTCGATCACGGCGCCCGCATCCTCGGCAAAGAAACCCGTGCGCCCCATGCCCGTGTCGACTTCGACATGCACGTTTGCCTGCTTGCCACTCCCCGCTGCGTGCCGCGACACTTCTTCGGCAAATGCCGGCGAGGACACCGTTATTTCAAAACCGTTGTCGATCACCCCGGCGATCTCACTGGTTAGAACGGGGCTCAGAATAAGGATGGGCTTGCGGATACCGGCCGCTTTGAGCTCCAGCGCCTCATCGAGCATGGCAACGCCGAAACGATCGACGAGAGTCTCCGCCGTGCGCGCGACGCGGGCCGCGCCGTGACCGTAGGCATCCGCCTTGACGGTGAGTTGAATCTGAACGCCGTCCGACAACTCACCGCGAACCAGGCGCAGGTTTTTTCTGAGTGCGTCGAGATCAATTTCAACCCAGGTCGGCAGCTGTTCCATGGCGGCGGTCACCTCACGCCAGGACTATCCCAAAGGGGCTTCGCGGGGTCAAACAAAAAAGGCGCACTCGACAGTGCGCCTTCCTTGCCAGTATGCAAGTGGTTCTCAGCCGGCAATCAGTTTGTCACCAAACATCACGTAGTTAATCTCCACCAGGCCGATCACCTTTGACTTGATGCGTTTGCCGTAGTCCTCCAGCTCGATCAGCGTAATGCCACCCCGGAAAGGCATACCCTTTTCGGCGAGCAACTTGAAAATCAGACCGACGCCGTCGCTCATCTGATCCACCTCGAGCCTGCCGTTCGGTCCGTCGAGGTAATAGTGTTGCCTGCCTTCGGCCGTTTCCACCACGATGGTGGCATCCTGCAGCTTGACTTTCTTCTCCTTCAATTTGTTCAGGGCCTCGGTTCTGTTGTACCGGTAGACGTTGATACTCTGATCCTCGAACGCGTCGGTGCCGTACTCGGCCTCGGTAGTGATAAGAGGATAGGCGATCGCGCCACGCTGGTTGGTCATGATCGTGTCCGTTTCGGTATTGATCTGATCCACTTTGAAATAGATGTAAGGCGAGAACTTCTTGACGACGTTGAGTTCGAAGTACCCGCCCATCTTGCCCCTGATCTTGTCCTCGAGACTTCTCGCCGCGATGAACTCGATAATGTTCCCGTCGCGGATGAGACCCAAATTGCGATTCAGGGCGATGATCTCAGGGTTCACAAACTTGTACCTGAACCCCCTGCTGACCACCGTGGTCCGCGTGACCTCTCTCAGGGTGACGGTCTTGTACAGCTCTACGTTTGCCTCTTCACCGCAGGCGAACACGAAGGTCGCGAGCATAACGGCAATCAAGGCATGCAAGTTAAATTTTCTGGTTATCACGAGTACGCTCCCGGCGAAAATGCACAACAACTGGAAAAGGTTCCCATCAGGGATTATTGGCGGTGGGGGTAATAAAAGCTGCTAATGTCGTGCGAAATGTAGCATTGCCGCGTCGTACCTGTCAACGCAAAAATCGCCCCGGCGGTATGGTACGCATCGCACGCCTTTCGCGCCCGCTTCGCCGGTTGCCCGCGCGCCCTTTCGCCCCCGCCGCGCCAATTCCTCGGGTGCCCCAACACCCGCGCGCCCGTTTCGCCCGGTGCCCGCGCGCCCGTTCCCCCGCCGCGCCAATTCCCCGAGTGCTCCCACGCGGCGCCCTCCCCGGCTACCCGAAGCGCCGTCCGGCGACGCCCCGAACCCTACTTGGACCCGCTATGCGCATCCTCCGGTGGGGGGTGCTTGATCCGTGCCCAGTATTTCCCAAACTCGAAATCCGGTGTTTGCTCGGCCGTGTGGCAGGTCTTACACGCGACCCGGGCCTGGCTCTCCGTCTTGCGCGACGGGTTGCGCACGTGCGCGCCGGCGTTGCCGTGGCAAGCTTCACACTGGACGTTCGTGAATTCGGGTGTCTCCTCCTCCGAGAGAAAACCGCCGATCTGGTAGAAGCCCGTCACATGACACGGCGTGCAATCGCGGTCGTACTGGCGGTTCTGCCCTTCGAGCGTCGCGAAGGCGTGGGCGTGCCGCGTGTCTCCCCAATGGTCGTAGATGTCGGTATGACAGGAACGGCAATTTTCGCTGCTGGCGAACCGGTTCTTGATGTGCTCGCCGCTCGGCACCGAGGCCCGGACCCGGACCCGCTCCTTTCTGGCGATTTCCATGTCGTAGCTCTGAAAAAGCTTCACGATAGCTTCGTGGTCCTGATAGTCGATGCCAAGGGGCGCCACATTCGCCGACAGGTCGAGGATGCCCTGGTTGCGCTGCACCGTCGCGCGCGCGATTCCCATGTAACGTCCCCGGTTGGCGGTCTGCACGACGAAGGCATTTCCAAAACGGCGCGGGCTGCGCATGGCCCTGGCGTCGTGGCCGCCGACCACCAGGTCGATATCCGGGTTGTTCTCCCCCAGTTTGCGCAAGCCCACCAGAGACATGTGAGCCAGGACGACGACGAGGTGGACGTCGTCCTTGATGGCGGCCACCTCACGCTCCACGGCCGCTTGCGCGGACTTCACCCGCACGCGACGGCTGTTCGGCGGCAGCGGCAGCTTGAGCCTCTCCCCCATCACCCCGATGACTCCCACACGGAGACCGCCCGGCAGGGTGAAGACACGGTTGGGCTGAAAAATCAGGGTGTCGGCCTCCACATCGTAAAGGTTCGCCACCACCACAGGCACCCTGAGCGCGACGACCTGTTCGACGAGGTAGTCGACACCGAGACTGAGGTCTTTCTCACCGATGACGATCCCGTCGTACTTCATATAGGCCATGGACCGCAGGGTCAGACCGGCTTTCTCTTCACCGTAGTTGACCTTGGTGCCGAAAAAATCTCCACCCTCGAACAGGACCAGTTGGCTGGACGTCCTTCGCTCGTTGCGAAGAAACGTCGCCCGTCGGCCCAGCCCGCCGAAATCCTTCGACGTACAGCCGCAGGAGCGGATCTCCCCGGTCATATCATTGGAAAAAGCGATAGTAAGGATTTCCTCTTTCTGCGAGCAGCCCCCGGCCAGCACGCAGGCAAGGACCAGCGCGGCGCAACCGCCCGCCGCCTTTGCGGTTCGTATCGTTGTCATCGTTCGCATTGTTGCCATCGTTTGCGTTCTTGCCTTTGCCCGTATCGCCGCCATCACTTACATCATTTCAGGCGGCGATCAGACACTCACTATAGGTTGTTCGGGAGAAAATTTCAACACGCGCCCACCACACCACTTACTACAGGTGATACAACCCCGTGCGGCCCCGGTTCCCGGTGTAAGTCCCAACCGGGAGTGGTTTTGGCCGCGAAAAGCGCCGGAGTTGGCGGCCTTCCGGGTCCCGGACTTCCAAAATTGGTGTAACCGGTTGTCACAAAGTCAGTTGCCTTTTCATACAGTACGCTGATATTCCTTGACTTTCGTCAGTTGAATGTGTTTTCTTTACTCCAGCCCCCACCTTTTAGCAAGTTAGCCTCGAACGGTTTAGATGCTAGCCCCCTCGATTTTTCATAAGGACGGACCCATGAAAAAGAAGCTAACGGTCTATCTTGTCGTGATGTCCTTTCTTGTCGTCGCTCCCGGTTTGAGCCTTGCTCGGTGGGTACCCAAGTCCAAGAAAGACAAGACCGGTCTGCCCGAACTCCAGCGCGTTCTGGTGCTCGACGGCTCCAACGTCCACAATGTCGGCGAATTGCAGATGCACGTCGGCAATTGGGGCGAATTCGGATCGCGGCCCGGTACGGCGGAAACGTTCTCCGAGTCCCCGTCGGCCCAGTGGCCGGCCGGCAGCGGTGTGGAATACCTCTTCACGGCGGGTCTCTGGATCGGTGCGTTGAAGGGCGGTGTGCCGGCGGTTTCCACGGCGGCGTTCGCGAGGGAGTTTCGCCCGACCCAGGAAGCAGTGGATATCCTCTACCGCTCAGCGGAGGGCGCCAAGGGCGGTAACCGCCTGCCATCGCCGGACGCGGATGACGACAGGGACGGTCTGATAGACGAAGACTGGCGCAACGGGCGCGACGATGACCTGGACGGCCTCATCGACGAGGATTTTGCGGCGGTATCCAAGCAGATGTTCAGCTGCTGGTACACCGACAACCAGGCCACCGCCATTCAGATTTTTCCGAACCATAACCCGCTGGATCTTATGATCCGCCAGGAGAGCTTCCAGTGGGAAGAGGACCGTTTCGATGATTTTGTGGGAATCGAATACCACATTACCAATATCGGCAACGCCATACTAGAGGATCTTTACCTCGGCTTTTTTGCCGACGGTGACGCCGGTCCCCGGGATCGCGACAACTACTGGGAAGACGACGCGACCGGTCGTGTGTTCATCCCCGTGCTCTGTACCGATCTCGGTCCCGTGCAGATCGACATCGCTTTTACATTCGACCCCGATGGTGACGAGGGCCAGACCGAGGGGTATTTCGGCCTCATGTTCCTCGGCCACACGACCGACCCGAGCGGTGAGTTCGCTCCCGAGCGCATCGGTATCAGCACCTACGCAAACTTCGCGGGCAGCCAGTCTTTTGAGGACGGCGGCGACCCGACCAACGACTTTGAGCGTTACGAGTTGCTCTCCCAGGAAATCATCGAGAGAAACGCCCTGGTACCCCGAGACTACCGCATGCTGGTGAGCGCGGGGCCCTTCTCCGAGCTTTTTCCCGAGAGCACGCTGGTGTTCCAGGTGGCGTTCGTGATCGGCAAGGGCGCGTTCGGCGCGATCTCGAACGCGGCGAATGCGCAGCTGACGTTCGACGGGGCGTATTTCAACCTCGACGGCACGAAGAAGACGGGCGTGGCGGGGCGCGAGACCGAAGTCATCGGATCGCAAGGGCTGGAAGTGTCCATCGACACCTGTGCGTCGGCGTTGAGTGCGCCGGTGCCCGTGCCCAGAGGTACCACCCTGTTTATCAATAATGATTGCGCTAGGGAGGAGCTCTTCCGGGTGGCGTGTAATTACAGCGACAATGACAGCGCCTTGTTCCGCACCGGCATCGACGGCAAGGAAACCCAGATCAGCTGGATCGTGGGAACGGCGCCACCGCCGCCGTTTGTGCGTATCGATGACCACGGCGAAGGCGGAGTGGTGGTTTACTTCGACAACTTCAGCGAGACCGTACCCGATGTGAAGACCCAGGTCTTCGACTTCGAGGGTTACCGTATCTGGCGCGCGGACAACTGGCAGCGCCCGATTGGTAGCTCCGCCGAAAACGGTCCCGAGAACGATCTCTGGAAGCTTCTCGCGGAGGTGGACCTCGTCAACAATTTCGGCAGCGATACCGGAGTCGACGCGTTGCGCTACGAACCGCTGACGCACATTCTCAGCCCCGGGCAAAAGCGGGATTTCACCAATTTTATCAAGGAGTACGTTACGGAGTTTCCGGGATCCGATCCACCGTGCCCGCAGGGCGTGACCGCAGAGGTGTGTGACACGCTGGCCGCCCTCGCCCGCTGGGAGTTGGGCGTTGACGGCGGGCGGCAGTACTATCGCTTCGTGGACCGCTCGATGCACCTGGGACGGCCGTACTTCTACGCCGTCACTGCGATGGATCACAGCATCGACGACAAAGGCCGGTTCTTCGAGGGCAAGATCGGCGATCCCTCTTCGAACTTCGTTTTCGTGGAGCCGAAGAGTGCCTCTCAGCCGGCGTACAGTTACGACGAGGGCAACATCTACGTCGTACCCAACCCGGCAACCCGGGAGTCCATGGCAGCGTGGACGCTGGCGCCGAACAACGACGATCCGACGGGTATCAAGGTCGAGTTTCGTAACCTGCCGCGGTCGCGCGGGACGATCCGCATCTACACCGTGGCCGGAGATCTGGTCAAGGAGCTCGAATTCGACGGCACGGGCGGCGTGGGGACGGTCAAATGGGACCTGGTCAGCCGCAGCCTGCAGGACGTCACGAGCGGTGTTTACCTGTACGCGGTGGAATCGGAGGATGCGAACTTCGCTCGTTTCATCGGCAAGTTCGTGGTCATCCGCTAATCGACCGCACGTTTTTCGAGAAAAGCCCCGGCCGCCGGTCGGGGCTTTTTTTGTGGCCAACTACGTCTTGCCGTGCCCGGACGAAACCTCTTAGAATGCCTGTGAATCGACCGCGGCTCCTGAGAAAGAATCTTGCATGGCTACCTTTTCGTCATCGAGAAAAAGACTGGTCCTTTTGTCCGGCTTCCTGCTGGCTTTCGTGGTCGTTCTGAATTTCTCCACGTACATCCTCTATAAACGCTCCCAGGACTATCTGGATAACGAACTCGGCGAGAGACTGCGCTCGATTGCCGCTACCCTCTCGCACGCGGTCGAAAACGCGACGCCGGACAGCCTGAGCGCAGAAACCATCGCGCCTTCTATCTATACCACCCTGCATCTCGTGCAGGCGGAAAACCTGCTGTCCAACATCGTCGTCCTGACCCCAGAGGGAAGAACGGTGGTCGACCTGAGCAACGTCTCCGACGAAGGCGAGATCAATCCATTCATCGAGCTCGATTACGAAGCGGTGACGCTGGCTCGCTCGGGGCTGTCCGCGTCCACCAGGTTGTACACATCGGGCAACCTCTACCTCAAGAGTGCCTACGCGCCGCTGATCTCGGACGACGGGCGAGTAATCGGGATTATCGGCGTGGAAGCAGGCGCCACGTACTTCGATGTGCTCCGCGCCCTGAGCAATGCCATCCTGGTGGTGGACATCGCCAGCATCATTATTGTCGTCGTCCTCTCCCTGTTCTTCTACCGCCAGTCGCTGTCGCTGGACCGCGCCCAGGCCGCGGTCATCCAGGGCGAGAACCTGGCCACGATGGGGCGGATGGTAGCCGGCATTGCGCACGAAATCCGCAATCCACTCAGCGTCATCAGGACTTCCGCGGAAGTGCTCGAAAGAAAGTACCGCGGAGACGACGAGGCGTTCGCCTACATCGCGGAAGAGGTCGATAATCTCAATCGCATCCTCACCGGCTACCTCCAGTTCGCCCGGGCGGAGCGCCGGGAAGCCGCTCCCCACTCGTTCCAGAAGATTCTCAGACGATGCGTGATGATGGTGGAAGCCGAGTTGAGGGAGAAGTCCATCGAGGTCGTCCAGCACTACCCGCAGGGCGACATGATGATCCTGGCCGACGACAAACGCATCCAGCAGGCCGTTCTCAACATTATTATTAACGCCCACCAGGCTCTCGGCGACGGCGGTCATATAGAGATTTCGTTGGCGCGTCGTTCGAAATTTGCGATAGTCACCGTCAAGGACGATGGAGCGGGCATTTCACCAAAGCATTTCAAGGAAATCGTCAAACCGTTCTACACCACCAAGGAGCACGGTAGCGGCCTCGGGTTGAGTATCGTGAGCAACATCGTGCAGGATCATGGCGGCCGCATGGACATTCAGAGCTCGCCGGGCGCGGGAACAACCGTGACGCTCGAATTGCCGCTTGCGGACGACGCCCGGAGCCAACCCCAAGCGTAGAAGGATACCGACGTGGCCGTCATATTCGTTGTCGATGATGAAAAGAAGATCGCCACGCTGCTGCAGAGCCAGCTCAACGATGCCGGCCACACCGCCTGCGGCATGACGCACCCCGGCGAGGTGCTGGAGAAGATGTCCTCGCAGCCGCCGGACATCGTCATCACCGACCTGCGCATGGACGAGATGGACGGCATCACGCTGCTCAAGAAGATAAAGGAAACCTCCCCGGAGACGGACGTCGTCGTGATGACCGCATACGCCTCAGTCGAAACGGCACTCGATACCATGAAACACGGCGCCTACGATTACATTATCAAACCGTTCACGACGGACGAGCTCCTGATGCTCATCGAGCGTATCGAGCAGAAGCGCCGCCTCGAGGCTGAGAACATCGAGCTCCGATCGTACCTGTCCGCCAACGTGGAAGACGAAATTATCGGCGGCAGCGCGCCGATGCAGAACGTAAAGAAGGCCATCGCCGACGTCGCGCCGTCCGACGCGCCGGTTCTGATCCGTGGCGGGAGCGGCACCGGCAAGGAGCTGGTCGCGAGGGCCATTCACAGGATGTCGTCCCGCGCGGGCGGTCCTTTTATCGCCATCAACTGCGCCGCCATTCCCGAGAATCTCCTGGAGAGCGAGCTGTTCGGCTACGAGAAGGGGGCGTTCACAGGCGCCGACCGGCGCAAGCTGGGCCATTTTCAATTGGCGGACGGGGGCACTCTCTTTCTCGATGAGATCGGCGAGTTGCCACAGCTCCTGCAAACTAAACTGTTGCGCGTGCTGGAAGACCACCGCGTCACCCCCCTGGGCGCCGAGCGCACTGTCGAAGTGAACCTCCGTCTGGTCTCCGCCACGCACCGGCCGCTGGAAACGGATATCCGGGACGGCCGTTTTCGCGAGGACCTCTACTACCGGATCAATGTTTTTCCCATCGAACTGCCCCCACTCAAAGACCGCCTGGAAGACGTGCGGGACATCGCCCGCCATTTCCTCGCGAAGGCAGGGCGAAACCCGGACGACCTGTCCGAGCCCGCCGTGCGCAGGCTCCTCTCTTACCTGTGGCCCGGCAACATCCGCGAACTGCGGAACGTCCTGGAGCGAGCCCTCATCGTATGCCCGCAGGGCGGCATCGGCGCGGAGCACATTTTGCTTCTCAGCCCGGCGGAGCCGGCAGGCGATGCGGAGGCGGGGCTCAACCTCGAGGAGATGGAGAAACGCCTTATCGCGAAGGTGCTCAAGATTACCACCGGCAACAAGAGCGAAGCGGCCCGCCTGCTCGGCATTACGCGGCGGGCGCTTTACGGCCGTATCGAACGATACGGCATGGAGAAGGAGTGAACTCCTGCGTTCACCCCAGTGGACGTGAAGGGACAGTTTGGAGCCGGTCCCCGGGACCCGCAACAGCGGGGCGTGATTGCTATCAAATTATATCACAGCAAGTTATGTCGTACACTGGTCTCGTGCCTGGCACTGGTACAGGGTTTGCGTGGTCAGGGGTGAAATGAGGGGAATGCCCCTCTCCACCGGATCGGGAAAGGAGGAAGCGATGACAATGCAGAGACTACGCATCGTGGCGGTCATGACGTGCTTCCTTGTGGTACTCGGTTCTGCACCGGCGGTCGGCCAGACGGCTGACGACCTCGCCAACCTGCGGGATGTAATCTCCCGCAACGCGGAACTGCTGATGATGGCAAGAGATTTGGTCAGAGAAACCAACAGTGTCAAGGCCCGCGCTTCCCTGGCCGCGGCGGCCAAGCTCCACCAGGCATCCCTTGATTATCTCAAAGTAGACCTGCTCCGTGCCGGGCAGCTGGCCAAGCACGCGCGCGAGGCCATCCTCCAGACGATCGCGCTCGCCAAGAGAGAGGCCAAGCTGGAGGAAAACGCTTTCAAAGCCATGGAGCGCGCCGCCCACCGTCTCGAGCAGGCGAAGCAGCTTCTCGCCGAGAGCCGCGACGCGCTACCCGCTCGCAAGCTGGCCGAGGAGGCCTACGGCCTGCTGAGGCGCTCGCAGGATAACATGCGCGAGCATCTGTTCGAGGTTGCGCTTCGTCTCGCCATTTCCTCGGAACACCTATCCACCCGCGCGATTGCCATGTTGAAGCGGGATTTCTCCGACCTCGACTCCATCAAGAAAGAACTGGAGAAAACGGACCGCGTCCTCGAGCGTGTCGCCGAACAGTTCGATGGGAATGCTGACACCAAGGCGCGGAGAATGTTCGAAGAGGCCAAGGAACTACAGCGCAAGGCGAAGAACAGCTTTCGCAGCGACAATCCCCGCCGTGCACTCGAGCTGACGCGACGCGCGAGACAACTGGCCACGCGCGCGCTCAAGATGCTGGCCACGCGCGCCAACCGTGAGAATGTCCAACAGGCCATTCGCTTGACAGACATGCTCGTCGCGGAGGCAAAGGAGATCCTGGCCCGCCGGGATGTCCAGCGCCTGCAGCGGAAAATCGAACAGGCGGAAGATCTCCAGCGCGAGGCCAAGAGGCGCTTCGAGCGCGGCAACTTCGAGCGGGCGCTCAACTTGACCCTGAAAGCTCGCAGGCTCCTCAGGGAGGCGCTGGCGTCGGTCAAACAGGTGCTGAACAAACGCGAAGTGCGGCGTGCCCTGGTGGAGACGGATGAAATACTGGCGCGGCTGAAGGGCGCGCTCGAGGGATCCGATTCGGACATCGCGCCCGAATTGTACAAACGGGCCCGCGCCAACCAGGAGAAGGCGTGGCGTGAGTTCGATGACGATCGGCTTCGTGCCGCGCTCGCCCATACCAAGCTGGCGCGCCGGCTCGCGAGGAACGCCCTGAGACAGCTACGAGACGATGACCTGTAGCGCCGGACGCTTCACGGGATTAGTTGTGATCCTTGTTCTCTCAGGGCTGGCCTTGGCTGCGTGTGTGTCGAGCCGCGCTCCGGGGCCGGCCTTCGAGGTCACAGGTGAAGCGGATCACGATCGGCTATCCTGCGAGATGGCTCTTCTCAGGCTTGAACGACTCATTCAGCAACGGTCATCGGACGACCGGTTTCCAGCGGCCGCCCTGCTCGAAGCCACCGAGTTTCAACGGATCGGGCGCGAGCTCTATCTCGAAGGGGAGTACGCCCTCGGGTTGGAAATGATCGAGGAAGGCATCCAATTGCTCGAGGAGAAAAGTGATTAGACGTGGGCACAGCTGGCTCGCCTTTATCGCACTCACTTCCCTTAACTTTATTCTGCCGGCGGGCAGCGCCATGGCGGGAAAAGTATCCGGATCCATTACCACCGGTTTTGACAGCTTCACGGAAAAATACACCATTGTCGAAGAGGACACGCTGGATCGGCTGACCGAATTCAGGACCCGCCTACGCCTCGGCTACACGCACGGGTCCTTTCTGAAGAACTACTTGCAGCTGCAGGGCGAGAGCCTGGTCGGTGAAGAGAGTCTGGAATCCACGGGCCGCGTCTATTTCATACGCAGGTCGGACGCGGCGCGCTTCGCGATAGACACAGATCTTACCTACCGGACGTTCCGCGACAGTTCAGACTATTCTTTTCCCAATGATTTCCTGCGCTATAACCTGAGAACGTATTTCCAGCGCACGATTGCGCCGGGCTTGTCGCTGCGCCTGACGGATCGGCTCGAGGTGCTGGACTTCGACCAGAGAACCGAGTTCGACTACGACTACGTTCGCAATAGCATTACGCTGAGCGGGGACCTCGACCGAGATCTCACCACCACCTACCATGCCGCCGTTGCGTTCACAAACAAGTCGATTCCGGACAGCACCGAGATAAGCTACCACGCCTGGTCCGCCGCCGGCGAGTACCGGGCCACGATGGACATAAACCGGCACGTCTACTTCAACCTGAACGGCGAGAGGCGCCTTTACGAGGACAAGGCGACGAAGAGTCACTTCTGGGCGGTGCTGGCCGGGGCAACCGTTCACCCTTTTACAAGAGGCGATTTCGGATTCGGGATTGAGAACACGCTGGAGAGTTATTTTTACGACCGCGAGACGGACGCTTTTTTCGATTATGTCGAGAACCGCACCTCGATCATCGCATCATATTTCAAGTCCTTCGATTTGACCTTCGGTCTCGGACCCACCTTCGCATTCTTGTACAGTGATTTCTCGCACGAAGACGAATACACGGAAGTTGGAGCCAGATTGCGGGTGAACTACAACGCGGGCACCCGCATATGGCTATCGGCGAGCTACGAACCGGGGCATCGCAACTACAGTGTGGACGGTACGGGCAGCGAGGTCATCTTCTCCGATTTTACTTATCACCGCATCATCGTGTTCGCGTCGGCCAGGATCTGGCGTAACCTCAACACGAATCTTTTCCTGAATCACGAACCCGAGGACCATAAGATAGAGGGTGACGACGCGACCGCCACCCTCTTTTCACTCGATCTGTCCTATAGTTTCTAAGGGCGTCCGCCCGCGGACGGCCTTCCGGCGCTCCTATGCGCTGAGCAGTTTCTTGAACTCCTGGGTCAGCAGCGGAACGATTTCGAAGAGGTCGCCGACGATACCATAGTCCGCGTGCTGGAATATCGGCGCGTTGGCGTCCTTGTTGATGGCGACGATGGTCTTCGAGGTTCGCATGCCCACGAGGTGCTGGATGGCTCCCGAGATGCCGACCGCAATGTAGAGCTTGGGATTCACCACCTTGCCGGTCTGACCCACCTGGCGCGAGTGCGGCGCATAACCCGCGTCCACCGCGGCGCGCGACGCCCCTACTGCGGCACCCAGCACGTCGGCGAGTTCCTCGATAATCTTGAAGTTCTCCTCGCTCTTCAGCGCCCTGCCGCCGGAGACGACGATCTCGGCTTCGGTGACATCCTTGCGGCCGCCGGCGGCGGCCGTAATCTCCTTGACCAGCGAGCCGATGTCCGCCTCCGTGGCCGGCAACGCCACGTCGACGACCTCGGCGGAGCCACCGGAGTCGTCCGCGGGGGAAAAAATGTTCGGGCGGACGGATACGATTTTCGACGCATCATTAACCGTTGTGACCTCGGCGTACACCTTGCCGGAGTAGATGGGCCGCTTCGCCTTTAGCGAACCTCCTTCGTACCGGATTTCGGTACAGTCGGTCAGCAGTGCGCCGCCCAACCGGGCGCCCAGCCGGGCGGCGAGATCCTTGCCCATCGCCGTGGCCCCAAAGACAATGACCGCCGGGTCCGCCTGCTTGCACACCGCCTCCATCCCGGACGCATACCCCTGCGTGGAATATTTCTCCAGAAGCGGGCTCTTTACCGCGTACACTTTGCCGTCGACATATTTGCCCGCCTCGGTGACCGCCGCATCGATGTCATGTCCCAGGGCTGCGATGTGAACGGCACCGCCGGTTTTTTCCGCAAGGGACTTCGCCGCCGACACCATTTCCCTGTTGATGTTCTTGAAGCTTCTATCCCGAATCTCTGCAAATACCAGGATATCGTTGCTCATTTTGCCTGTGGGAAACCCGTCCCTACTCCTTCCTTCTGCGCCGCCCTCGGGGCGACGCGGCGATTACTCAAACTGCCTTGGCGTCATTGCGCAGCGCCCGCACCAGCTCCGCCGCCGCGTCCGCCGCCTCACCCTCGATCATGCGGCACTCCGGACGCTCGGCCAACGGGGCGTATCGTTCTATCTTCGTCGCCGATCCCGCCGCGCCCACTTCCCCGGCGGGCAGTCCGACGTCTGCGAGCGTGATCTTTTTGATTTCTTTCTTCTTCGCCTTCATAATACCCGGCAGCGACGCGTAACGCGGTTCGTTGAGTCCCTTTTCACAACTGATCACCGCGGGCAGTTTGACGTCGACCACTTCGTCGCCACCTTCGACCCGCCTGCGGGCCACCAACGACGACTTGTCGTCCGCCAACTCGAGACCGACGACGATCAGCACCTGGGCGATGCCGAGGTGTTCCGCCACGGCGGCACAGGTCTGCGCCGCATCGTAGTCGATGCCTTGTTTGCCACCGAGGATGAGGTCAAATGCCATCGGTTCCAAGACCTTCGCCAGCACCTTCGCGTTGGCCAGCGAGTCACCGCCCTCGAACGCCGGGTCCCACACGTGCACCGCGTCGTCCGCGCCCATGGCCAGGGCGGTGCGGAGCGTTTCGACCACGCGCTCGGGGCCCAACGTCAGCACTGTCACCGTCGTCCCGTCCTGCAGTTTCTCGCGGATCTGCAGCGCCTCCTCCAGGGCGTATTCATCGAAGGGGTTCATGACGTACTTGATCCCCTGTGTCTCGATTCCGGATTGATCCGAAGTCAGCTTGATCTTCGCCTCGGTATCGGGAACGTTTTTCACGAGCACACCAATCTTCAACAGAGCACCTCCTCTTCCGCCAATTCTCGAATGTACCGACTCTCCACCTGCGTGTTTGCGGATCGAGCCGCACCCCGCAGGAATGCGGCTCCAGTCGCCGGTAGCTACGCTGCCGACGGGCCAGCGCAGCTAGCCTCTTAGCAACGACCTCGACACAACAATGCGATGGATCTCGCTGGTACCTTCGTAGATCTCCGTGATACGGGCGTCACGGAAATAGCGCTCCACGGGAAAATCCTTCAAATACCCGGCCCCGCCGTGAATCTGGATCGCCTCACGGGTGACGCGGTTGCTGACCTCGGAGGCGAACAACTTGGCCATCGCCGTTTCTTTCGTATGCGGCTCGCCCCGGTCGCGGAGTCGCGCCGCGCGGTAGAGCATCAACCGCGCCGCCTCGATGCCCGTGGCCATGTCGGCCAGTTTCCACTGGATGGCCTGAAACTCGCCGATCGGTTTGCCGAATTGCTCCCGCTCCTTGGCGTAGACAAGCGATGCGTCGAGGGCCGCCTGCGAGATTCCAACCGCCTGCGCGCCGATGCCGATCCGCCCGCCGTCGAGGGTTTCCATCGCTATCTTAAAACCGATTCCCTCCTGGCCGATCATGTTGGCCGCCGGCACCCTCGCATCCTCGAACGTCACTTGGACGGTACTCGAGGCCCGCAGCCCCAACTTGTTCTCTTTTTTTCCGATGCTCAAACCCTTGGTGTCGCGGTCGATGACAAAGGTGCTGATTCCTTTCGAGCGCTGCGTCGTGTCGGTCCGCAGCATGACCACGAAAACATCCGCCTCCGCGCCGGTGGTTATCCAGCTCTTGGACCCGTTCACCACGTACTCGTCGCCGTCTTTGACGGCGCCTGCGGTGAGCGATGCCGCGTCGCTTCCCGACCCCGCTTCGCTCAGCGAATAGGCGCCGAGGAGTGCGCCCGTCGCCATTTCCGGCAAGTATTTCTTCTTCAGCTTTTCACTGGCGAACTTGATAATGGGAGAGCTCGCCAGCGAGTTGTGCACCGACATGGTCACGCCGGTCGACGCGCATGCCCTGTTTATCTCCTCCAGCGCAAGTACCAAACAAAAATTGCCGACCCCCGTCCCGCCGTATTTCTCGGGAATCAACATGCCCATGAAACCCAGCTCGCTCAATCGCTTGACGATATCGCGCGGAAAGCGCCCCTGCTTGTCGTTCTCCGCGGCGGCGGGCGCAACTTCACTATCCGCAAACTCGCGCGCCGTTTGCTGGATCATCCGCTCTTCTTCTGACAGGTCGAAAAATGCCGACATATTTTGCCTTTGTCTTTTAATGGCCAGGCGATGCGGGGGATGCGCGGCCTGGGTCTCCGAAGTTGGACAGCCGCTCGAACGCTCCCGAACCTATCACCCTCCGCGTCCGGGTGTCAATCCGGAATTGGTGCCCTGGCGCGGGGCGTATAACGAAAGGCCCGGTCGTCGAGATGATCGACAACCGGGCCTGTTAGTGCCGTTGCTACACCGGCGCAGTAAAGAGGTTACTTCAACAGAACGAGCTTCTTCACCGCGTTGAAATTACTCGCCGCCGTCAGCTTGTAGAGATAGACACCGGACGCTACCGGCGCGCCGGAATTGCTGCGTCCGTCCCACACCACGTTGAACCCGCCGCTTCGCGGCGTCTGCGTTTCGTTGACGAGCGTCCTTATCAGCTGACCCGCCGCGTTGTAGATGCGAAGCGCCACGTGACCGCGCACCTGGATCGAGTAACTGATGGTCGTGGTCGGGTTGAAGGGGTTGGGGTGGTTCTGGCGTAGCTCGTTGAACGCAAAGGGAACGTCGCCGATACCCGTCGCCACCTCGTTGACGGTAAACCCGCTGGCGAGAACCGCCTCCTGACCGTCGGGGCCGGTCCACACCACGTCGTACAAGCCACCGGCCAGGCCGTTCAGGTCCAGGTCCCCGGTCGTCTTGCTCTTGGCGACCCATCCCACGTTGCTCGCCGGAAACGTGCTCACGCCGCTGCGCAGGGCGAACGTGCCGGTCTTGTACAACCACGTTCCTGCCAGGTCGGTGATCGGCACCACCTGGTCGTTGTCACCCATATTCGGGGTGATCGCAGTCAGCGTCGGCGGAAACCGACCGGCCACCATATCGGCGGTCATCGTCACACCGGGCGCGCTGATATTCTGAACCACGACATTGGTCAGAAAGGTGTTGTAGCTCTTGCTGTTCGGCGACGTGGCGTTCGTGAACGCCGTGTTGTTGGTCGAGCCGGGGAACATGTCGCCCGGGTCGCCGCGGTCGCCGCCTAGCAGGAGCTCGTTCAGGTTGTCGGCGGTCTCCAACGTCACCAGGGCGGGCTGCAGATTGAACACGGTCGGCGACCCGCTGGTGTTGCCGTTGACGTTCTGTTCGATATGCCAGATGTACAAACCGTCCCCGTGGATGAACTGGTCGAACGCGGCGCCTGTCTTGTTGCGGTTCTCGACGAGAAAGAACTCCTTGTTGGGGTTCGCCGTGAAATCGTAGCACCAGCCGTCTTCGAGCACCTCGAAGTCACTGAAATAACTCTCGCCGCCGCCGGTAACGGAGATGTTGTCGAGCTTGAACGGGCCCCCGGGACCCGATAGGTAGTTGCCGTCCTCGTCCGAAAAGAAGATGTCCGAGGTGAACTCGGCGATAAGATGATACTCGGTGGCGCCGGTTCCGCTTAGAAACGGTGTCAGGTCGGCGGTGGCGCCGGTCGCGGAACCCACACCGTCAAAACTGACGATGGTGCTCGTCGTGCCGTTGACCAGGATCTTGATGCGGCCAAAGTCGTAGGTCGCCTCGGTGTCCCACGAGGCGTCGTACTGCAGTGTCACCGGATTGCTGCCGTCGTAGGTAAAGTGGCGGCGAACGGCCTCGTCCCAGTTGTTGCCGTAGCCCGCTCCCCCAATCCAGTTGCGCTGCGAGGCCGGAAAACCCGGCACGCCGCAGTGAAGAGACGCCGTGCCGGAGATCGGGTCGAGCGTCTTGCGGTTGAACTTCTCCTCCATGATGTTCAGCTGGAACACCTGCGCGTTCACCTCAACATTATTGATGTTGTAATTCTGCATGGGTCCATCGACCGACGTGGAGGCCAGCCAGCCCAGCTGCACTTTGGACCACGGCGACATGTGAGTCGGATTGGGCGGGTTCCGCCAGTTGCCCGATGCCATCAATCCGTGATGGCCAATGCCCTGGCCGCCGCCGTTCGTGTCGTAGAGATCCGGCAGGCCGAAGGCGTGACCGAACTCGTGGGCGAAGACACCGATCTCGTTCATTCCGCTGCCACATCCGGTGAGGGAACCCAGCGCCGGCTGCAGCGTGTAATCCTGGATACGGATAAACCCGCCGCCGGACCGTGGGTCGTTGGTCGTGATAGGAGCGGGAATGTTCGACCACCCCTGCACCACCCAACGGTGCGACCACATGTTGGTACCCCCACACTCACCACCCGTCTCGGGGTGTACGAACGCAATGAAATCCACAAAGCCATCGTCATCGCCGGAGTTCGGCAGCCCGTCGGGACCGTCGTTGTCGAACTGGCCGAAATCCGTGCCCGGGTCCACCCAGGCGATGGCTTCGGTAATCAAGAATCCGGTCTTGGCGTTACCACAGAGCCCATTACACCCAGGCGGACCTTCGTAAAAGTTGTCATTGCTCGTCAGCGCCACCCACCCGAATACCGTACCGGTGAGGAGGACGTTGCCGTATGACATCTCATCGTACAGCGCCGTCATCGACAGCGCCGGTGGCGGGTCGAACAGCCTTGCTTGCATGCTGGCGATCGGAAAGGGGTTGGGGCCGGTGTTACTGAACTTGCAAAGGATGACCGGAACGAATACCGTTCCCGCGGTCACCATCTCGGCTCGCATTTCACCGGGGAGCGCGGAGAGACTCAACCCCTCGCGGCCCGGCTGCGAGAAATACGCTTCTCTCGCTTCTCTTGCCCGCTGGGCCTTCTGTATCCAGGCGTTCTTGAACTGAAACGCCGTCGGATCATCGGCGACGGCGTCGTAATACGACTGCGGCATCTCCACGCCGGGTGCCGGCGGCGCAATCTGCGCGAACGCAGACATCGATACGAGCAACAACGTTACCATCAGGAGTGTCGTCGCGGTGCGTTTCATTCAGCATCCTCCTTAAGAACCAACAACAGGGGAAAATCAGTGGGCGTAAGAATACCGAGAAGTGGATGATCGCTGTTGTGTCGTCGCTGTAACTACCGGTGATCCACCCCCCCTTGTGGCGAGATAATCGGCAGCTCTCGCGAGCCGCCAGCTCCACTCGCCCGGCACCAGGACCGTGGTGAATCTCCCTATTAGTTTAGTAATCGGAAACCTCCTTGTCAATTCCCTGTTTGCGGGTTGTTTTGTCTCGCCCCTGCTGCGGCGGAGTTACCCCGCCACGTTATAAGTATTGGACAATTTATCCGATATAGGGTGCCATGCCTCGATTCCGCTTGAACCGGCGCCGCCTTTATACTATTCAATCGCTATGCTAAAGGTGAAAGGACCCAAACGAGGCACCGCCACCCGCCGCCGCCGGCCGGAGACTGTGGTGCAGCATCCCCAGTGCGCGCAGTGCCTGCCGGCCAGGTGCTGCCGCTATTTCTCGCTCGAAATAGACACGCCCCGGAGCAAGCGGGACTACGACGACCTCCTGTGGATGCTGGCCCACGGACAGGTCTCCGTCTACGTGGAAGTCCGGCGCTGGTACGTGATGATCCACACGCAGTGCGAATTCCTTGATACCGACACCAATCTCTGCAAGATCTACGAGCGCCGTCCGCACATGTGCCGGGAGCACTCGGTCGACGACTGCGAGTGGCACGGGCCCTACGATTTCGAAGAACATTTCAGGTCGTACGACGCGCTCAAAAAGTGGATGCGAGAGCGGGGCAGGTAGGAGCCGGCGTGTATGAAAGCCCCCCGGGCCGCGGTGTGTTGAGGAGGGATTAAAACGGCCCGGGTGACTTCATACAGGAGGAAAGTTACTTGAGCAGCATCATCTTCTTGGTATCCGTGAATCCCGGCATGCGCAGGCGATAGAAGTAGACACCGGACCCCACGGGGTTGCCGTGGTCATTCCTGCCGTCCCACAATGCGACGAAACGGCCGGCGCTCTTCTGGCCGTTCACCAGGGTGCGCACCCGCGCGCCGGTCACGTCGTAGA
>JAZGDW010000258.1:0-5135 GCA_036478295.1 Candidatus Krumholzibacteriia bacterium | reverse complement strand
GCAGCAGTGACGCAGCGGCCGTCATCCTGGCGGCCGACCGGGCCCTGGGACTGGGCTCGCCGCGGGACGAACTGGGGAAACTAGCGCTGGAACTGGGTAGCGATGTGCCCTTCATGCTGCAGGGGGGCACCATGCTGGGCCGCGGACGCGGCGAGCGCCTGACGGCGCTTCAGCCCATACGCGCGGGCTATTTCTTGATCGTGAAGCCGCCCGTGGATATCTCCACCGCCGATGTGTACAAAAACGTTAATTTGACGTTGACAAGGCATCGCTATCGGATTAACCTGAAGGCGGTTAACTCTCTTTTAACTCGCTTTCCTAATGTCTCGTTCAACTTTAGGAATGCATTGGAAGACGTCGTTTGTCCTTCCTACCCACTGGTTTCCCAGGCGCTGGGGGAATTGCTGGCAACCAGACCGCGTCACGCAGCAATGAGTGGGAGTGGATCGGCGCTTTTCGCTATCTACGAAAGCGAAGAGAAAGCAGAGAAATTCGCCAAAGAATTTTCGGTGCGGGGATTCTTCACCGCCGTCGCAGAGCCTAGTGCGCGAGCAGTTGATGTACTTCCCTAGGGGACTCGCCGGCGTGGGCTTTCAAAGGGGGAAGCTTAATGCTGATCACCGAGGTGAGAATTTCCTTGCGCGATGACGCCAAACTCAAAGCCTTCGCAAGCATCACACTGGATGATTGCTTCGTGATCCGTGGTTTGAAGATTATCAGCGGTCAGTCAGGGACTTTTGTGGCAATGCCGAGTCGTAAGCGCAAGGACGGAGATTATCAGGACATTGCCCATCCCATCAACAACACGACGCGGAAGTGGATGGAGGATATCGTCCTCGAAAAATACCACGAAGAAGTGAGCAAACAGGAGGCTGAGTTGGGTAGACCGGTCGCGGGCAGCACAAGTACGGTCGAGGTTCCGATTGAAGGACACGCAAGGCAAGAAAGCAGGGAATTCTAGTACCCAAGGAATCTTGGGGCGTCGACAAGTGGCAAGTCACAGGTTTTTGGTACCTGCATTCGGAGGTTCGAATCCTCCCGCCCCAGCCACGGATGAAACGGCAGATAGGCAAAGGGCCTATCCGTTTTTTTTGGAGTTGAGATGAACAGCCTGAAGATTATTTCCGGAAGTGCGAACCCGACGCTGGCTGAGAGAATAGCGAAATATCTCGGTGTAGAACTCTGTGACATCCTCCTCGGCCGGTTCGGTGACGGCGAAATACGGACCAAGATCAACGAAAACGTTCGCGGTGTCGATGTATTCATCGTGCAGTCGACACAGCCACCAGCAGAAAACCTGATGGAACTCCTCATTCTTAACGATACGTGTTTCCGGGCTTCGGCGCAGCGAATAACGAACGTAATTCCATATTTCGGGTACGCGCGCCAGGATCGTAAGGACCAGCCGCGGGTGCCTATCACGGCCAAACTGGTCGCGAAACTCATCGGCGCCTCTGAGGCGAACCGCGTGTTGACCATGGATCTGCACACCACCCAGATCCAGGGGTTCTTTGACGTGCAAGCGGACAACCTTTTCGCCTCGCCCGTGCTGCTCGAGTACATTAGAGAGCAGAGGATCGAGCGACCGGTGATCGTATGTCCCGACGTCGGCAGTATCAAGATGGGCCGGGCCTTCGCAAAGCGCCTCGACGCCGACCTCGCAATTGTAGACAAGAGAAGGTCGGACAAGGACAAGTCGGAAGTAATGAATTTAATCGGTGATGTGGAAGGCAGGCACGTGGTCATACTGGACGACATGATCACATCAGCGGGCACGCTGGTCGAGGCGGCGCTGGAGATCGATCGCCGCGGGGCGCGGTCGATTATTGCGTGCGCCACGCATCCGGTTTTCGCCGGCGACTCCTGCGAGCGCATCCTGAATTCGCCTATCGACACGGTGGTGGTGACCAACTCCATTCCGTTTGACACGAAGCGCTGCGCAAAGGTCAAGGTCCTCGATGTGTCCCGTATCCTGGGGGAAGCGATCAAGCGCATTCATTCCAACGAATCGGTTAGCACGTTGTTCGTGTAGCTCGTTCGAAATAGAAGAAAAGGTGATCAGTGATGGAAACTCAGAAACTCGACTCGATATGCCGTGAATCATTCGGCAAAGGTCACGCACGCAAGATCCGCGCGACGGGGCGGATTCCGGCCGTCATCTACGGCTACGAGGAGGAAGCAATCGCCATCTCACTGAGCGGGCAGGACCTGCGCAGGGTACTGACCGCCGGCTGGGAAACGACGATCGTCGACCTGAACATCGAGGGCAAGATAAACAAACAATGCAGCGCCATCATCAAGGAAGTCCAGCAACATCCGGCGACCGGAAAGGTACTGCACGTGGATTTCCAGTACATCCGCCGGGGACAGAAGATCCGCCTGGACGTGCCCGTGAAACTGTCCGGTGATCCGCGTGGGGTCAAAGAGATGGGCGGGATTCTCGAGCATGGTTCGCGTGAGCTGGCCGTACGTTGTATGCCAAGGCATATTCCGGACGCGATCGAGATCGATGTTACGGGACTTGGCATTCACGACGCCATACACCTCAAGGAAATCGTGGAGAGATACCCCGACATCGAGTTTCTCGATGATGTGGAAGCGACCCTGGCCATCGTGGTGCCGCCGAAGATAGAGGTCGAGCCGACGGTGACCGAGGAAGAGGAAGAGGAAGGCCCCGAGGAGCCCGAGGTCATTGCCAAGGGCAAGGACGAGAAAGAAGCGGAGCCAACGAAAGAGAAGGACAAAGAGGCCGGCAAGTAGGTCTCTGATTGCCGAGCGTCTTCCCCGCACATGCCCCCGAGATTGATATTCTTCGGCCTGGGCAACCCAGGGCGGCAGTACCGTGTAACCCGTCACAACATGGGTTTTCTGGTGCTGGAAGCGCTCGCTTCTGCCAGGCGCCTGGCCTGGGACCGCGCGTCGAAGCGTTATACGGTTGCCACAGAGCGGAATCGTGATGACGGCCGCCTGGTTCTCATCAAGCCGGAGACCTTCGTTAATCGTGCCGGCGACGCCCTCAGGGAGTTCGCGAGCCACACGCCGTTCGAGCCCAACGAACTCATTGTCGTCGCCGACGATATCGACCTGCCGCTCGGGCAGCTGCGCCTGCGTCGCAGGGGAGGACACGGCGGGCACAACGGCTTGAAGTCGATCATTTCCGCCCTAGAAACCACCGATTTTCCCCGGTTACGCCTGGGTGTGGGACCGGTGCCGCGCCAGGTGGACCCCGCGGATTTTGTACTCGACCGGTTCGACGCGGACGAAAAACCGGCTGTCGAGAGACAGGTGAATCGGGTCCTCGCGTGCATTGAGGATATTCTGGCGAAGGGCTTCGAACACGCAATGAACGTCCACAACACCGCCATCGACTGATCAAATCCATTGACGGTCAAGGCGTTGTCTGTTATATTGCTCTCCGGTTTCCCGGCCTGCTGGGCCGGGCGCTGGCGACGGTCGGGCTGCCACCCGGTGGACCCGAGCATACGTGCGCGACGGTTCCCAACCTTTCTACTCCCCGGCCCTCACCCCCGAGTGCCGGGTGGTCAATGTCCGCAGGGAGGTGCTTTCATTGAAGAAGTACGAGTGCGCGGTGATTTATACCCCCGGTCTGGGCGCCGAGGTTCTGGAAAGCAGCGCCAAGAAGTACACCGATATCATGAACTCGCAGGGTGGCACGTTTACGCACCTGGACGATTGGGGTAAACGAGCGCTTGCCTATGAGATCAACTTTCATAAAGAAGGATTCTATCATTTTTACAAGTTCGAGGGCGGTGGCAAGGTCATCGAAGAGCTCAACCGCCAGCTGAGGATTGACGAGAACGTTCTTCGCCATATGATCGTCCGGGAGGAAGAGAAGGCCGTAGCGAAGAAAAAAGAAACTGCCGCCGAGCCGGCCGGGACCGGGACCGTGAAGGAGGAGTCTTGAAAAGGCAAAAAGGAAAGAAGGACAAACAGATTCGGTCCAGGAAGCCGTGCAAGTTCTGCAAAGACGATATCAACTACGTGGACTACAAAGACGAGAGGCGCCTGCGCAGGTTTATGACGGATCGCGGCAAGATCACGCCCCGCCGGATCACCGGTACGTGTGCGAAGCACCAGCGGATAGTGGCCATGGCCGTTAAGCGCGCCCGCATGATCGCCCTAGTCCCGTTCGTCAGGGAATACTACCGTTAGCCACGGGTGATCCAAGGAGGTAGCTGTGGAAGTCATTCTGCTCACAACGGTTCCCCCGCTTGGAAGTCGCGGTGAAACCGTCAAGGTAAAACCGGGCTACGCGAGGAACTTTCTTTTCCCCCGCAACTTCGCGATCCTGGCCACCAGGTCCAACCGCCGCGTTTTCGAAGAAGAGGAGAGAGTGATGCAGCGGCGCGATGTCAACGAAATGCGCGCGTCGAAGGAGAAAGCGACGAAGCTGGTCGATGTATCGTGTACGATCACGGTACAGGTGGGGGAAGAGGACAAGCTCTACGGTTCGGTGACGACGTCCGATATCGCGAAGGAGCTTGCCGGGCAAGGATTTGAAATCGACAAACGGCAGATAATGCTCGACGAGCCGATCAGAAAAGTCGGGGTGTACAACGTTGACATCAAGCTGCACCGCGAAGTCAGCGTTCCCATAAAGGTCTGGGTCGTCAAGCAGTAGTCCGGAGAGGTGCGCACTAGTGCTGTCCGTAATCATAGCCGGGGGCGTCGGCGAGAGGTTCTGGCCGAGAAGCCGTCGTAAGACCCCGAAGCAGCTTCTCGATCTGACCGGTAAGGGTAGCATGATCGCTCTCACGGTGGAGCGGGTGCTGGGCGTCGCCCGGCCGGATGAGATTTTGGTCCTCACGACCGCCGCGCAGCATGAGGTGCTTGCCACCGAGCTGGCGGGCCGGGTACCCCCCGAAAACATCATCGCTGAACCGGTGGGCCGAAACACCGCTGCGAGTATCGGCCTTGCGGCAGTGCTGATCAGACAGCGCTTCGGGAACGAGCCGTTCATGATTCTACCGGCGGACCACCTGGTGGGTGACAGCGATCGCTACCAGGAGTTGACGCGGGCCGCTGAGGAATACACGAACCACCACGATTGCCTGTTGACGTTCGGGATTGAGCCCTCGCGGCCGGAGACCGGCTACGGATATATCAAGGTGGGT
>JAZGDW010000257.1:0-3580 GCA_036478295.1 Candidatus Krumholzibacteriia bacterium | reverse complement strand
TACACGGTTAATAGACGAGTTCGGTGGCCTGGCACGCGTCATGCCCGTCTACGCCGTGATATTCATGATCGTTACACTCTCCTCCATCGGCCTCCCACTGACCAACGGGTTCATCGGCGAGTTCCTGATCCTGCTCGGTACCTTTCGTGAGAACGTTTTCTACGCCGTGCTCGCGGGGAGCGGTGTCGTGCTGGGCGCGATTTATATGCTGTGGATGCTGCAGCGGGTATTTTTCGGTCCCATCAAGCACGCCGCCAACGAGGCGCTGCGAGACCTCTCGCTGCGGGAGATTGTCGTCTTCGTGCCGCTGGTTGTCCTGATTATTTTCATGGGTGTGTATCCCAAGCCGTTTCTCAGCCGTATGGAACCCTCGGTCAACAAGTTCATCGCGGAGGTACGGCAGAGCAGAGCGGACATTCAGTCGTCACAAGCCGGGTTCGATCCGCAAGCCGTCGTGCTCGGCGAGGAGTCCGAGGACGAGTCGATCGACGAAGACGGAGGTGGGCGGTGATCACGCAGCAGGTGAGTGCCGCTACGTTCTGGCAGCTGTCGCCGATGCTGGTGATGCTGGTCGGCGGGCTCATCTTCATGATGACGGGGGCGATGACGCGGACGGTGGGACGGTGGCAGCGGGGGCTGGTGGTGACGCTGTACCTGGTGGCGCTCGGGTTCGTCGTGCGGCTGTGGAACTTCGGTGGGACGCCGATTCTTCACGGCATGCTCGTCATCGATCGCTTCGCGCTCTTTTTTACGGGCGTCGTCACCATCTGTGCGCTGGGGACCGTGCTCATCTCGTTCCACTATGTCGAGCGTTTCGGTATGAACCGGGGCGAGTTCTTTTCGATGCTCTTCTTTTCGACCATGGGCATGGTGGTGCTGGTCTCCGCCAACGATCTCATCTCGGTTTTTGTCGGCATAGAGCTGATGAGCCTTGCCATCTACGTTCTGGTTGCATTCCGCCGTCGCGATTTATTGTCCAACGAGGCGGCGTTCAAGTACTTCGTGATCGGGGCGTTTGCCATCGCCTTCTTTCTCTACGGAGTTTCGATTCTGTACGGCATCTGTGGCAGTACTAATTTCGCAAACATCGTTCGCGCCGTCTCCGAGCGCGGACTGGCGCGCGAACCGTATTTTCTGCTGGCCGTTGCGCTTATCCTGGCCGGACTGGGCTTCAAGGTGTCCTCGGTGCCGTTCCACATGTGGACACCGGACGTTTACGAGGGCGCGCCCACGCCCATTACCTCGTTCATGGCCACGGCGGTCAAGGCGGCATCCTTCGCAGCATTTTTGAGACTTTTCTACACGTGCTTCATGGAGAGCCAGGGCCAGTGGGCGGGACTGATCACGGTGCTCGCAGTTCTGACCATGACGCTCGGCAACGTGGTCGCGCTGGCCCAGCGTAACATCAAGCGCATGATGGCCTATTCGAGCATCGCGCACGCCGGCTACATCATGATCGGCCTCGCCGCGCTCAGTGTCGACAACACGAAGGCGGCGACCGGTATCATGTACTACGTGCTGGTGTACGCCTTCATGACCCTGGGGGCGTTCGCGTTTATTAGTGCCATTGAGAAACGCGACATGACGCGCGGGCTCGAAGAGCCGGACTACGCGGGGTTGGGGCTGGAACGTCCGTTTCTAGGGCTGTGCATGGCGGGCTTCATGTTTGCGCTTGCCGGCATACCGCCAACGGCGGGATTCTTCGCGAAATACTATCTCTTCAGCGCGGCGGTCGAGGAAGGTATGGTGGGTCTCGCGGTCATCGGCGTGTTGAACAGCGCGCTGTCGCTGTACTACTACCTGCGTGTCATCGTGACCCTGTACATGAGAAAAAGCGAGGGGCCCCTGCAGGTGCACGATGACCTCGGGGTTCGTTTCGTCATGCTGGTCGCGCTGCTGGCCGTGCTGTGGCTCGGGCTTGGTCCCGCGGGTGTCATCCCCGGTGTCGACGATATCCTCCAATGGACCCGCATCTCTATCGCCGGTGTTGCCGGCCTCGTGCCGTAGACGATCGGTTGGCCGGCTCGAACCGGCAAGTTGGCAGCAAGCGGTGTCCCAACCCGGGACGCGACAAATGGGTGAAATACACCGTCCGGGCAGGGACTGGCCCACGGGCGTTATCCACCAAATCGAGCGTAACCTATTTAACAATAAATAGTTATCATATTTACCTGGCCACGGTGCCCATGGAAATGGCACGAAATTTGCCCTTCCTTCAGTCAGGCCGTGCACCTGCCTGCAGGATATTGGGAAAGCAGGTAAGAAACAGTGGAGGGCTGGTCGTTATGAGGAACCGTGGATTTACACTCATCGAGCTCATGATCGTCGTCCTTATCATCGGGATCCTGGCGGCGATCGCGATTCCGAACTTCATCGGCGTGCAGAAGCGAGCGAAGGAAGCACGCGTCAAGGGCACCTGCCACGCGCTGCAGCTGGCGGCGGAGGACTTCGCCGTGCAGAATAACGCCGTCTATGCGGGTAATATCGACGTGGACGTCACCCCGATCGGTGATACCGTCATGGCCCTGCTGTCCAACGGCGCCCTTTTCCAAAACCCCTTTACCAGGCTGTTCACGGAGCCGGTCAACGGGGCCGCTGCGACCACCGGTCAAACCGGCTACGTCGTGTTCGTCAACGCCGGCGTCAACGAGGGCTATACCATCACCGGCTTCGGCGCCAGCGTCGTGATTCTGACACTGACAAACGGCTTCTAGCACACCCCTCCAGCTCGGAAACCCTCCCAAGCAACGTCCGCCCCTCCAAGGACCGGTGCCCGTCCACAGATTGGGAAGCGCCCCGCCTGTGACAGGGGTATTTCACCCATTTTGTCAAGCGACACGGGTCGACCTGCCGCCTTTTGACACACTCCCGCCGTTCACCGGCACCTCAATCCGTGGTATCATGTCCCCATGTGGCGGCGCTCGCAAAGATGGCTTCTGGTAGTGGTGGCATGCCTGTTCGTCTCCTCGGGATGCGGGGAAGGCAGACAGTTCCTGTTCGCGCCCGCCCCTCCAGCGGAGGATTTCTACCCCCTCGCCGTCGGCAACCTGTGGCGTTACAGCGCCGGGTTGACGATTCAAATCGTCCGCAAAGGCGACACCCTCACGGTCCAGGACATCGATATCATCCAGGAGCGCGAGCTCATCGGCGTCGATTCCATTGCCGGGCGCGGTTACGTGATCGAGGAAACACGGCTGTTCGACGCGGCGGGCATGGACACCGTCAGCGGCCGGGTGCTGCTCAGACAGGACGATACCGGGCTCTACGCCGCCGATTTCGCGGCTGACCGTGACACGCTACCCGTGGAGGCCACGCTGCTTCGTTATCCCCTCGAGCCCGGGGCCCGATGGCTGAGAAGTCCGTTGGGGCTCCCTGTCACCCTGGTCGTGGAAGACTCGGAAACGCTGGACCTCGCCCCCGGGTCCATCCGCGCCTATCGACTGCGCCGGGAATTCCTCACCCTCAGCCCCGAGGATTTCTCGACGGTATGGTACGGCCGGTGTGGCCGCCTGCGCTTCGAAGAACACCGGGAGACGATGGCCAAGGATGCTCTCACCGGGGAGGTCGTGCTCATCATTTC
>JAZGDW010000256.1:0-18946 GCA_036478295.1 Candidatus Krumholzibacteriia bacterium | reverse complement strand
CCAGCTGCCCCGCCGCGTTGTAAATCCGGAGCGACACGTGCCCGCGTTCTCTTATCGAGTAGCGGATCCGGGTCACTGGATTGAACGGGTTGGGGTAGTTCGCTTCGAGACGGTTCACAAACTGCGGTGCTTCGTCGAATCCCGTCGGCGGCGGCACCACGTTGAACAGCACCGTCAGGATGTCGTACAGGTGAGTGGCGCGCACGGGCACCGATCCGGGAGGGCCGAGATCGCGGATATTGTGAAAACTAAAGCCGGACAGCACGACCCTCGCCGCCGTCCCGACCGAATTGAGGGTACTCTGACTGAGGATGTACGCCTTGCCCGTTGCGGCATTTACCATGTCGGCCCCTGACCCTCCCGTCGGCTGCAGGAGGTCGAAGTCGTTGATCGTCGGGCAGCCACCGAAGGCAATGAGTTGTTCACCGAGGGTGGCCGGCCCCACACCGTCCAGAACCGGGGAAACAGGCTCGCCGGCAGCGACGTGATTACCGGTCGGTGCCGCCGGATCGAGGTTGAAGTTCATATAGATCGACCGCGTGTTCACGGCGTTCGCACCTGTAAGCACGTTGGCCCAATTCGAGGGCAGATCGTCACCGCTCGCATAAAAGCCGGGGTTGTTCGGATGCGTATCCAGGAACTCGAAGATTACCGCGAAATCGGGCGATTTGTCCGCGCTGCCGCCCCCGTTCCACCACCCGCCGTCGTTGATGAGGTTGGACGACAGGTCACCGGAGTTCCAGATGATCTTCCGGTATGGGCCGACGATCTGGGTGGCGATGTTCCGGACGCGGGCGCCGAGACTGTTGCCCACGGCCGATGAAGGTCCCAGGACGTCGTAGCGGTCGACCAGATCTCTCAGTTGCAGGTAGTCGAAGGCCGTGTCGAAGAAGAGCTGCGCCGGTCCACCACGGTCGTCCGTATCGTCGACGTAGAGGATGTCGCCGCCGCGAGCGTTACCGCCCGCCGGCAGGATAGTAAACTCCAGCGGACTGCCCGCCGCTTCCAGAAGGTCCTCTGTGACAAAATTATCGCCCTGACCGTTGAGCCTTCTGGACCAGTAGTTTTGCAGGGAACCGCCGTTCATCGCCGATAGAAAATAGAGGACCGTATCACCCGGTGTGAAAACGTTATCGTTCAAGTCGAAGGCGTAACGGTCGGCCACGATGGCGCCCGCTGGCGTCAGCACGGTGTCCATGCGAAAGCAATACCAGGTGGTACCGTCTATGGACACGCTGTCGGCCAGCGGAAAACGCTTGCCGATGGCCCGGCTTTCTGGGGCTTCGAGTTCCGGACCGGATTTGCCCGGCTGGCCCGGTGGAAGCACCGTGACATACGCGTACACAGACGGACCCACACCGGTGAAAGGATCAATGGTCAAACCCGGGCCGACATCGGTCACGTCGATGGTGATCGAGTCCCCCGGGCGGATGGTCGGACTGAATGATGGAGCGATATCATCAGCCGCGTCGGCACGTGCGGAACCGGTGAGCGTTCCATCCTGGGCGAAGTTATCCTGGAAGAGATCGATATGGCGGACCGAATACTGGGGTCCCACCACGTTTATGCGTTGAATATGAATGTTATCGATAAGCGGCGCGTGGCTACGACATGCACCTTCTGGCTTGCCCGAGCACAGGAAGATACACCAAACCGGGCACATATCGACGACGCCGATGGAAATCTGTATTTCCGTGGCACCGGGATCGATATGTTGGCCGACCGAGAAACTCGCGTTGAACCAGTCCTTTTGCCCGCCAAAATACACGAAATTTTCGCTGCCCCAGACTCCAGGACAACCTCCGACCCAGGAGCGGACGTGCCAGACGTAGAACTGAAGATTGTCGACCGGCATGTCCCGGTAGACGTCCAGACTGAGAATCACTTCGTCGCCGGTGCCGGTATAAGGGATGCGCGGCGACTGTATTTCGCCCTGGAGCGCCTCGCAGTCTCCCCTGCCAAAGGGCCACGATCCCTGCATCGGAAAACCGGCGCAGGAATAGTTCGAATTCGCGGGGTCGTCGAACCAGCCCCAGAAATGAGTGATGTTGGTGAAGCAGGGATCCTCCTGGACCACAGCGGTGCCCGGATAAAGCGCAGCAAAATCGCCGAACGGCAGCGGCGTGGTCGCGGTCCAGAAGCCGTCATCCGTCACTGTGGCGCCCGGGGTCTCACCCTCGAAGTCCTCGAAGAACGTGCTCGTCAAGACGCCGCCGTTGTAGCACTCCACCGTAATGCTGTCGATGATGACGGCGCCGTCGGTCGGCCACAGGCCGTCCTCGTCGGACCAGGCGCCATCTGCCTGAAACCGGTAGCGCAACTGAACCGCCGTCAACCCGCCGGCTGTGAAGGACTCGATCAGGGTCTGTGGGCCACGGTCATAGACGTTAGGCCGTGCCGTAAAACCAACACCCACCGGCCATCGGGTCCAACTAAGGCCGCCATTGCCTGAGTACTCGACCGTGGTACCGTCGTAGCCCGGCTCCGATTCCCAGAAGACCTTGTAGCTGATGCGCACACTGTCCCCGGGCAGGCTGTCGCTCACGAGGATCTGGTCCCAACCGTTTCCGTAACCGGGGAGGGCCGCCCAGCCACAGAACCGCGGATCCGGACTCGGTGCTTGGCCGCACCACATCGACTGGGCGCCTTCGAGGGGGATAAGCCCGCCGAAGTCGCCGCCGTCCAGCTCGGTCGCGTCGGCCACGTGAAAGAACGTGTCGATCTGTGTGGTGAGGTCCACCGAGGTCCAGCCCTGAGGATCCGCTGCCCCGCCCGTATTGAAGCTGTACCAGGCGAGATGAAACGTATCGGTCGCTGCGGTTGCGAGCAAAGAACCTTGGACACGCCCTCCGAGATCCGGTGGGAGCGGAGCGCGTCCCGGGGGGGACATGAAATTGTAGCTCGCCGGGTTCTTATGCGCCGGCGGGGTTCTTGCTGCGGTCGGCGAGTGTATCCACACAAAGGCAAGAGCCAGGGGTAGTATCAACATCCTGCCCATCGAGATTCACCTCACTTTGTTGCGGATGCGTTGGGCACCCGAGTTCAAATCAATAGCATCTTCTCCCAACGTCGGATCCAGCACGTTCGACGATGTATCCATCGTCATCATTTCAACAACACCATCTTCTTCGTCTGCGAGAAGCCCTGTGTCACCATCTTGTAGAAATACACGCTGCTCGATACCGTCTGGCCGGCGTTGTTTCGACCATTCCACTTCGCCTCGAACCCGTTCGGATCCGGGGTTTGAACCTCGTTCACCAGCGTTCGTACTAGCTGCCCCGCGACGTTGTATATCTGGAGCGACACGTGCCCGCGTTCTTTGATGGCATAGCGGATCACCGTCGTCGGATTGAACGGATTGGGGTAGTTGGCATCGAGACGGTTGGCCAGCTGCGGCGTGTCGCCGATTCCCGATCCGATGATGGCGAGGTTTCCCAACCACTGGAGGATATTCCTCATGTGGATGACGCGCGCCATAAATGATCCCGCGGCACCGGTATCGCGAATATAATGGTAGCTGAATCCCGACAGGACGACGCGCGCCGTCGAGCCGCTGGAGTTGGGTGTGCTCTGGCTCAAGGCATACGTCTTGCCCGTCGCCAGGTTTCTTAATTCGGCCACCGATGAACCGCCTACCTGCAGGAGGTCGTAGTCGTTTATGACCGGGCATCCGCCGTAGGCAACGAGTTGTTCGCCGCTGCCTATCGGACCGATTGCATGGAGAGTCGGCGATACCGGCTCGCCCGCGGCCACATGACCGCCGGCGGGGTCCAAACCGAAGTCCATGTACGTCGACCGCGTCAATATGGCTGCCGCCCCGGTCAGCCCGGCCCAATCGGATGCGACGTTGTCTCCACTGATGTAGATGCCGGGCATGTTGGGGTGCGTATCGAGAAACTGGAAGAGCAGCGCGTAATCATCCGCTTTCTCCGGGCCGCTGCCCCCGTTCGCGATGCCTCCGTCCCCGATCAAGCCGGCGGTGAGGTTGCCGGAGCTCCAGATGATCTTGCGGTAGGGTCCGATAATCTGCGTGGCGATATTCTTGACACGGGAGGCCAGACTGTTGCCCACGGCCGAAGAGGGGGCCAGAACGTCGTAGCGATCAATGAGGGAAAGACTCCCTGGACCGCCAAAGTGGGCAAAAGCCGTGTCGAAATACAACTCTGCCGGCCCACCGCGGTCGTCCGTATCATCCACATAGAGGATATCCCCACCGCGGAGATATCCCGCCGCCGGCAGGATCGTAAACTCCATTGGATTCCTCAACGCCTCCGACCGGTCGCTTGTTACGAAGTCGTCACCCTGACCGAGGAAAGTCCCCGGAAAATCCCCGATAAAGCGCCGTGAAAAATAGTTGGTTTGGCCGATCGTGTTTTCGGCGCCGAGGCAGTAGAAGATGGTGTCGCCCGGTGTGAGCACGGCATCATTGAGGTCGAAGCAGAAACGATCGGAGAGTGCCACCGCCCCGCCCGCGGTGAACGCGGTGTCCATGCGGAAGCAGTACCACGTGAGCCCGTCCTGGAGAAGACTATCGACCAGGGGAAAGCGCTTGCCGACGGTGCGGGCTTCGGGCGCTTCGAGGTCGGCACCGGACTTGCCGGCCTGATTGGCGGGGAACAACGTCACATAAACGTACACGGCGGGTCCCACGCCGGTGAAAGCGTCGGTCCCGAGGCCGAAATCGGGGTCGCTGAGCGTCACGGTGATCGAGTCGCCGGGCCGGATGGCGGAATCGGTCGAACGCATGATATCATTCGCCGCGTCGGCACGCGCATGGCCGGTCAGCGTCCCGTCCTCGGCGAAATTATCCTGGAAGAGATCCAAATGACGGACAAAAAACTGCGGCCCGTTATCGTCGACGCGGAGCACTCGCACACTGTCAAAGAGGGGCGCGTGACCGTGACATTGGCCGCTCCCGAAGAGATTGCAGAAGACAAGGCAAAAGTCGTGAACGAGAATCTGAAACTGCAGCTCCACCGCGCCGGGCGCGACGTTGTGACCCACCGACCAGGCCCGGGTCAGCCAGTTTTTCTGCCCGCCCCACAGGTTGTGTTCGATTCGTTCCCAACGCTCCGCGCAATTCGTGACGTAGGAGCGCATGTTCAGGTTATAAAAAACCAGGTTGTCGAGCGTCTGGTCCCTGTAGACCTTGTCGACATAAAAGAGTTTGCTACCGCTCCCCGTGTACGGAATCCGCGGTGACCAGATAGCGTTGGACAGGTAGAGGCCGTCGGCGTTCTTGAACGGGACGGCACCCTGGTCCGGACGGGGGTCGGGCAGGTGGCAGTCATAATTCGTGCTGGACGGGTCGTCAAACCATCCCCACACATTACCCACAAGGGCTACACACGGGTCCTCCTGCAGCACGGCGGTACCCGGGTAAAGATCGGCGAACAAGCCGAAGCTCGGCGCCGGTGTCGCCATCCACACGCCGTCGTCCGTTGCCTTCGCTCCCGGCGCCTCTCCTTCGAAGTCCTCGAAGTGGGTCTCGGTTATTACGCCACCGTTGTAGCAGTCGACCGTGATGCTGTCGAAGATGACCGCCCCATCGGTTGGCCACAAGCCGTCCTCGTCGGACCACGCGCCGTCGGATGTAAAATGAAAACGGATCTGCGTGGTCGCGATACCCACAGACGCGATCAGGCTGTCAACAACGGGCAGGGGAACCGAGTCGTCGTAGTAGCCGATGCCGTTGTTGACGGGAAACCCGATCCAGGTGCCGGTGGCGTCATCGAGATATTCCACCGTTGTCTGGTCGTAACCAGGTTCCGAATCCCATATGACTTTGAATGCGACGCGAATACTGTCGCAGGTGAAAGTCTTGGAGGTAAAGAACTGATCCCAGTTGTTGCCGTAACCGGGCAGAGTCGCCCAACCGCAAAACGGGTTGGCCGTTGACGCCGGAGCGCCGCACCAGAGAGACTGCGCTCCTTCGAGGACGATCAACCGGCCGAAGGTGCCGCCGTTGAGATCGGTGGCGTCGGCAACGTGAAAGAACTCATCCAACTGCGCGGTGAGATCGACGGACACCCACCCCTGGGGGTCCGGCGACCCGATCGGGCCGAAATCGAACCATGCGAGTTCGAACGTGTCCGGCGCGGCCGCCGAAGTCAGCATTGGAGATACCGCGGTCCTGAGTTCGGGCGGTAGCTCCGCCGGTCCGGGTGGTGAGACGAATCGCGGTGTCTCCCTGGGCGCCACCTTCTTTGCCGGTGACCGTCCGGGCAGCAGCGCAACAGTCAGAAGCACACAAACCAGCCAGGCCCACAGGTGCCGTGGTTTCATCGTACCCTCCTTGGGTCCCATACGGGAACCTCGTTAGATTGTTGACGGTGCGCCGCCGCCTTCTCTGTTTCCTCCTATTTCAACAGCACCATCTTCTTCGTCTGCGTGAAGCGCTGCGTCACCATTTTGTAGAAATACACACTGCTGGACACCTTTTGTCCCGCCTGGTTACGGCCGTCCCACGGCACCGAAAATCCCCCGGGCTCCGGTGTTTTGATTTCGTTGACCAGCGTCCTGACCAGCTGACCTGCGGCGTTGTAAACCCTGAGTGACACGTGCCCGCGCTCCCTTATGGAGTAGTGGATGGTCGTCGTCGGGTTGAACGGGTTGGGATAGTTGGCGTCCAGCCGGTTCACCAGCTGCGGCGTTTCCTCGAAGCCCGAAGCAACAGGAATGAGGTTCTGCAGGAAAAGCAGTATGTCCCGCAGGTGCTTCACGCGGGCGGGTGGCCCGCCGACGGCGCCGGTGTCGCGGATAAAGTGATAGCTGAAACCCGACAGCACGACGCGTCCGGTCGTCGCCGCTGCGTTGGGTGTCTCCTGGCTGAGGACGTAAGTCTTGCCCGTCGCCGTGTTGTTCATTTCGGCCACGGACAGCCCCGTTGCCGCCAGGAGGTCGAAGTCGTTTATGAGCGGGCAACCGCCAAACACGATGAGCTGGTCTCCGACGAAAAGTGTGCCCACGCCGTCCAGGAGCGGTGATAAGGGTTCTCCGGCCGCGACATGGTCACCGAAAGGCGAGGCCGGGTCCATATTGAAGTTCATATAGATCGACCGCGTGTTTAGCGCACCGATCCCGGTGAGTTGATTAACCCATTCCGACGCGACGTCATCCCCGCTTATATAGATACCCGGGTTGTCGGGGTGCGTATCCAGAAACTCGTAGATGAGCGCGTAGTCATCGGACTTTTCGGCGCCGCCACCACCGTTCTGCGGGCCGCCGTCCCCGATGAGACCGCTGGAGAGATTACCGGTATTCCAGATGATGGTGCTGTAGGCACTCATAATCTGCGTCGCCACGTTCTGGACCCGCGAGGCGAGACTGTTGCCTACCGCCGACGAGGGGCCCAACACGTCGAAGCGATCGATGAGATCGCGACTTTGTACGTAGTCGAACGCCGTATCAAAGAATAGCTGCGCGGGCCCGCCGCGGTCGTCGGTGTCATCGACGTAGAGAATGTTTCCGCCGCGCAACCAGCCGCCCGCGGGCAGGGCGGTAAACTCCATGGGGCTGGCCAACGCCTCGGCCATCACGTTGGTGACGAAATTGCCGCCCTGGCCGTTCAGCGTCCGGGAGAAGTAGTTGCGATCGCCGTTCGCGTTTTGCGCCGACAGCACGTAGCAAATCGTGTCGCCGGGGGTAAGCACGGCATCGTTCAGGTCCAGGCAGAAACGGTCGGCGATCATGGCCCCGCTCCCAAACACAACGCTGTCTCCGCGAAAGCAGTACCACTTCACCCCGTTGTGCACCAGACTGTCCACCAGGGGATAGCGCTTGCCGGCCCCGCGGGTCTCCGGCGCTTCGAGGTCGGCTCCCGCCTTGCCGGGTTGATTGGGCGGCCACAGGGCGGCGTAGAGATACACCGCCGGGCCCACGCCGGTGAACGGATCCGTCGCGACACCGAACTGGGGGTCCGTTACCGTAATCGTGATCGAGTCTCCCGGGTGAATCGTGGGGCTGAATGAACTCGCGATGTCGACTGCGGCGTCGGCGCGCACCGCGCCAGTCAGCGTACCGTCCTGCGCGAAGTTGTCCTGAAAAATATCCAGGTGGCGGACGGTGAACTGGGGCCCAACGACATTGACCCGGTCGAGATGCACGTCGTCCCAGAGCGGCGCGTGACTGTGACATTGACCGGTGCCAAAGATCTGGCACCAGAAGGCGCACATATCCAGGACACCGAGCGAGATCTGCAATTCGGTGGCGCCCGCATCGACGAGAGAGCCGATATTAAAAGATTGGTTGCTCCAATCCCTCCCCCCGCCATAAAAGACAAAATCGAAATCCTGCCAGTACCCCGGGCAGTTGGCCACCCACGAACGCACAGCCCAGGTGTAAAAGATGAGGTTGTCGAGCGGCAGGTCCCGGTAAACCTTGAAGTTGAGACGATAATCATCGCCGGCGCCGGTAAGCGGAATCCTCGGCGACCAGATCTCGTTGTCTATGTACAGTCCGTCACGGCCGAACGGTATCACGCCCTGGTCCGGCCGGGGGTCAGGCAGGTGACATGCGTAATTGGCATTCACCGGACTATCGAAGAACCCCCAAAACCACGAGATGTTGAAGAAACACTCGTCCTCTTGCAGAACCGCTATGCCCGGATAGAGCGCGGAGAGGGTTCCGAACGCCGGGGCCGTCTCTGCCGCCCAGCGGCCGTCGTCGGTGACCTTGGACCCCGGTGCCTCCCCTTCAAAGTCCTCGAAGAACGACTGGGTGAGAATGCCGCCGTTGAAGCAGTCGACGGTGATACTGTCAACGATCACAGCGCCATCGGTCGGCCACAGTCCGTCCTCGTCGGACCACGCACCGTCCGATGTGAAGTGAAAGCGAAGTCGGGTGGAGTCGGCGGGCACCGGGATGGCGAAACATTCGACCAACAGCCCCTGTTCGTTGTAACGTCCGCCTGGCACGCTTGCCGGCAGCAGCACCCATTGGGCGTTTGCTTCGTCGAAATACTCCACGTCGGTGAAATCGTAATCCACCTCCGAATCCCACCAGATCTTGTAGCAGAAGAAAAGGCTGTCGCAGACAAAGGTCGAGGACGCAAAGATCTGATCCCAGCCGTTGCCATAGCCCGGCAGGGTAGCCCATCCGCAAAACGGGTCCGCGGTTGAAGGAACGACCCCACACCACATCGACTGAGTGCCTTCGACGGGCAGCAGGTTGCCGAGCTGGCCGCCGTTCAGTTCAGTGCCGTCGGCGACATGAAAGAAAACATCGAGCTGCTGCGTGAGGTCGACCGCTACCCATCCCTGGGGGTCCGGGGCGCCAGAGGTGTTGAATCCGTACCAGGCGAGATGGAACGTGTCGGTCGCGGCAGATGTGAGCGAGAGGGCCGGGAACCCGGCCGTAATGTCCGCCGGCAGCACGGCTTTCTCGGGTATCGCTGTAAACCGGTGGCCGGCATACTTCGGCGGTCGCTTCTTGGCCCAGGCAGTGGGGCTCATTGTCGCCAGGGTCACAAACGCGAGCACTAAAACCAGAGCAGTTCCTCGCATCGAGATCTCCCCCCTTCACGCATGCGCAACCGCCAGAGCGGTGGCAATCGCATTCGATTCGCGCGTTGACTATTTCTACGGGGACAGGTTGCCAGGCGAACGCCCGGCCTCGGTGTGGGACAAAAAGGTGAATACTCAGTGGACGGTATGCCCTTAGTGGTGGGTCGGCGTACAGGCACTACTAATGTGCAACCGGCACTGCGAGTCCGGACGAATGCCTATGTACCCATCTACAAGTCGCAATTATATCATAGAGTTACGCGGACGGTCAAGCCCAAAGCTGCCCGCCCGCGTATCGCGATTGAACTGCTGTCTTTAACGCTGTCGGCTCCGATCCTCATGCGCCACGGCCACCCCCAAAGGCGTACTGCGGCTACCGAGTCATCGATAGTTCGAACCGCTCAACATTCGCACCACGCCGTCGAACGCCCCCGGCGGCATCGCTGCCACGTACTCGAGCGGCGAGATACTCCTGGCCATGGCGGCGGCCATCCCCGATGTGAGCGGCAGCGGGGGATCGGGGAGCGACGCCCCGAAGTTTGCGTTGATAACCCTGATAAACTCCCTCGCGACTATCAAGTAGCCGAGACTCGACGGATGCACTCCGTCCAGGCTGAAGAGCCCGCCTGAGATAAAGTCCGCCGTAAACTTGTTCCCGTGCAGCATAATACCATTGGCCTTGATGCCATTGAAAAAGGCGAACATGTCCACGACCGGAACGCCACGGTTGGTGCAAATGCTGTCGATGATGGCGTTGAACTCCCCGAGACGCGTCTGGATGTTGGCCAGCTCGGTCGGATTAATGACCTCGGTGTCGGGCAGTGGGTTTCCCGTGCCTCCCAGGGCGACAGGGATCCCGATGCCCTGGGCGAGCGATGCCGACGCTCGAAGCGTCACCAGGGTACCTGGCACCAGGTTCGCCGGCCCGGGGCCGATAAGCGGTATGACGTTGTTCTGTGGATCCAGGACGGGTTGGCGTGTCACCGGGTCGACGACAAACCACGGAATAGTGGTAAAGAACGGGATGGCGGTGATATCGGGAAGATTCGCCGTTACCATGGCGCCGGCGCCCGCGTTGAGCGCATTGATGGCCGCCCGGTACTCGTTCTCAAAAAATGTTACATCGGTCAAACCCAGGTCCGTGCCCATCGAGGCCGAGCCGAGGATGTCGTTTGCCCCCATCCACGCAGTGACGAACGTCGGTTGCGCATTCAGCGCCTGGGCGATTGCGGTCGGTCCGAGTGTCGTGTCCCGCAACACCAATCCAAACGCGTCGACGGGGTTCGGGCGCCGCACGCGCAAATCGTGCAGCAGGGCACCCGGAATGCCGAGGTTGTTGTAAATGCCCGGGAACATCAGGTTGGTAGGTGATCCATCGGGCCCGGGTAGTGGGTTGATAATGGGCGTGGGCAGGATCTGTTCCAGGTTCAAGAGCGCCGGGATGCCCGGCTCCGAAACCAGTGGCATTTCGAACGCGCCAAGACGCGCCGATTCCGCGATGAGCGCGGGGAAGCTGACGTTTTGAAATTTGTCTACCAGTCCGCCGGACTGCACGCCCGCCGTCAGACTGTTGCCGACGGCAACATAGCGGGTAAAATCCGCCGATCCGGGGTTGACCGGGCCGGGCGTGATGGGATCAATATCGGCGCAGCCGCCGATGGTCATGGCGAACATGGATAGAAACAGCAATCGCATGAAGATCATTCTCATAAGTGCACCCCTGTTCAGAACTGATAGCCGAAGTTCATGCCGAAGAGATTGGCGAACGTTTCATAAGTTCCGTTGAAGCCATCGAGACTCTGGCCGTCCGTACTGCGGTCACTCGTGATGAGTATCAAACTGAAAACATCGACGGTCCACGGCTCGGCTTTGTAACCAAAACCGACAGAAATACCGTGTCGGTCCACATCGGGGAGGAGGGGACTTATCACGTTCTTCGGCTGCGGCGTGGGGTCGAAGTAGTATCCAAAACGCAGCGCGACCTGGTCGGTGGCGTCGTATTCGGCGCCGCTGCGGACGCTCACCTTGGTGTCCCAGTTCTGGGGTCTTGTGACATTGAGACTGGGGTCGGCACTGAAACTAAATGGCAACTCATCAAACGTGGACCAGCCTACCGTGTTGACGTCGACCTCGAAAACCCAGCGTTCCACGCCACTGTAGGCAATACCCGCGGAAACGATCCATGGAAACTCGATCTCCGTGCCCGCCTCCTGGTCGTCAGGAAACAGTGCGGCGACGGCGTTGTCGAATATTGTATCACCGGTCAGAATCCGATCGAAATCGGCGTCTCCCTCGAACGCCACTTCTACCTGACTGCGGAAGGATGCGCCTATCGACCAGTCGTCATTGACCTCGAACAGCGCTCCGAAGTTGTAGCCGAAATCCACGCTGTTGTCCCCGTCCAGTGCCAGCGTGCCGACATCGACAAAGGTCCCTACGTTCTGGTTCCACCGTTGCTGAAACTGGTGAAGCTCGACGCTCGCGTGAACCACCTGCAGACCAACGCCCACCGACAGGCGGTCATTCGGGCTCCAGGCGACAGTCGGGTTTATGTAGAAGGACTTGAGATCCACGTCATCGGTGATGTGACGTCCGACGAAGGTCTCCGGATTCTCCCATTCCTGGCCCAGCCCGAACGGGTTGAACACGCCTAGCCCGATACCTATATCGGGTCTGAGCGCGTGTGTGATGTAGAAATTAATAGGTGGGAAAATCATGGTGCCGGTCGATCCGGTCGTTCCAAATCCGGGGTCGGGGCCTACGCCCGCGAACTCCGAGCCGGCGAAGATGATCGATGTGCCCAGATAGACGTTCGTTTTCTCCAATCGAGCGAGACCCGCCGGGTTGAAGAATATGGTCGATGGGTCGTTCGCCTGGGCGGTCATGACCCCACCCATACCCAACGCCCGCGCGCCGGCCTCGAATATGAGAAAACCCGCCGCGGTCGCCGTCGAAGGAATCGTGACGACTAGCGCAAGGACAAAAAACTTCTGGAGAACGGTGCGCATTACTCCCCCAATCGTTATGGTACCGGCATCCACCCGTACACGTTAAGACGCGTAAATCGCGTCGATTTGCTCTTTGTATTTGGTCTCGATCGTACGACGCTTGACCTTGAGCGTCGGCGTGAGCTCGTCGGCCTCGATCGTAAAATCCTTGGCGAGGAGCACAAATTTCTTCACTTGTTCGAAGCCCGCGAGATGCGTGCTCATGGCATCGATTTCGCTCTGGATCTTCTCGATCACCTTCGGCTCGTTGACGAGGTCCGCCTCTTCGTTGTACGAAATACCGGCGGCGCGCGCGAACGTCGTCAAATGGTCGAAGTTGGGCACAATGAGCGCCGAAATGAATTTGCGGCGGTTGCCGACGATGACAGCCTGGACAATGTACTTGTTCGTTTTGAACAGGTTTTCTATCGGCTGCGGCGCAATGTTCTTGCCGCCCGCCGTAACGATGATGTCCTTCTTGCGGTCGGTAATGGTCAGGAATCCCTTGTCATCCAGGTAGCCGATATCTCCGGTGTGAAACCACCCTCCGTCCATAATTTCGTCGGTGAGATCCGGCTTTTTGTAGTACCCGAGCATGATGTTGGGGCCCCGGGCGAGTATTTCGCCGTCGTCCGCTATCCGCACGTCGACCCCGTCGATGGCTTTGCCGACGGTTCCGAACTTGAAGTGCTCGAACGTGTTCAACGTGATCACAGGTGAGGTTTCGGTCAGGCCGTACCCCTCGAGGATCGGCAGGCCGGCCGCATAGAAGAACTCGGCTATTTCGCGGGCCAACGGCGCGCCGCCGGAAACAAAAAAGCGCAGCTTGCCGCCGGTCTTTGCCTTTAATTTCGAGAATACGAGCTTGTACGCCAGCCCGTACTTGACCTTGGTCGATTTCTTGAGGCGTTTCTCGAGCAGCTCGCGAACATAGGTCTTGCCGACTCCGACCGCCCAAAAAAAGAGGCTTTTCTTGATGACCGACCCGGCGCTGACGGCGTCCAGGATGCGGCCGTACATCTTCTCGTAGAGGCGCGGCACGCTGACCATCACCGTCGGCGAGACCTCGAGGAGGTTCTGGGGCACGGCGTCGATGCTTTCCGCATATGCGATCGATACCCCCCGGTACAACATTACGTAATACCCGCCGGTGCGCTCGAACACGTGGCTAAGCGGCAGGAACGACAGGCACGCGTCACCGGGGCCGATCTCCAGGCTGCTCCCGCAGCTGAGAACATTGGAAACGAAGTTCCAGTGGTTGAGAATGGCGCCCTTCGGCTCGCCAGTCGTACCGGAAGTGTAGATGATGCTCGCCCAGTCGTACTTGCCGATGGTCGCGATTCGCTCGTCGTACGGGGGCGCGTCGGTGACCTGCGACCCCTTCTCCTTTAGCGCATCGAGTGTGATAATGCCGTCGCCCGCGCTGGACTCGAACGTAATCACGTGCTGCAGCCCGGGCAGTTTCGAACGAATCGCTTCTATTTTCTGGCGCTGCTCTCCGCCGGATACGAATACGGCGCGCGATTCCGAGTCGCGCAGGATGTATTCGACCTGGTTCCCCGGCAGGGTGGGGTATATGGGCACGTTGATGCACCCGCCGGCGAGGATCGCCTGGTCCGCAATCACCCATTCGAGCCGGTTTTCGGATAACAACGCGATGCGGTCGCCCTTGGCCAGTCCCAGCGCCGTCAAGCCAAGGCACGCCTTGTCGACGGCGTCGAAAACCTCGCGGTGCGAGACTGAAACGTAGCGGCCGTCTTTCTTATGCTGGAATGCCGCCGGCGTGTCGTACGTTTTGACAGCGTGGAGAAACAAACCCGGGATCGTGTCTACTGCCATGCGATCCACTCCGTTTCGAGTTCGAGTGGAGAAAACGACGGGTCTAATAAGCTCGGAAGTTGTTTGGTCTGGTGCAAGAGCCTACCGCACGATCTGCCGACGGGTCAACAGGTTTTAGCGATTCCCGGTTTTCGCCCGCCGCGTTCCGGACCTTGTACGATACGGACGCCACGTAATCAAAATCCGGGTGGAGCGCGGCCAAGAAGGGGTTTGCAAATGTTTTCCGGCTGGGGTACATTCTATTGACTTTTGTCAATAGTAGTCGTTCTACGAACGAATTCGATCGCGGGTTGACGCAATGGGAGGTAGTTCGATGACCAGTTTGCCGGCCGGACGCAAGACGGATGCTTCAGAGGTTTTCATCAAGAAACTCGATGACGTTATTGCCAGGTACTGGTTGCTCAAACACCCGTACTACCAGGCGTGGAGCGAGGGACGTTTGTCCAGGGAGTCGCTCGCGGAATACTCCAAGCAGTATTATGCGCACGTACAGAATTTTCCCACGTATTTGAGCGCGGTGCATTCACGTTGTGACGACGTCGGTGTGCGGCAGTTGCTGCTCGAGAACCTGATCGACGAAGAGCACGGTGAGGAAAATCATCCGGAACTGTGGCTCCGTTTTGCCCAAGGCCTCGGCGTGTCCCGCGATGAAATGGAGGCGGCGCCGCTCCTGCCGAGAACCGAGGACTCGATCAACACGTTAAAATCGCTGATGACGGACGACAACTATTTGCGGGGTGTGGCGGCGCTCTACGCCTTTGAATCGCAGGTGCCCGAGGTCGCCCGCTCCAAGCGCGAGGGGTTGAAGGCTTTCTACGGTATTGAGGACGGGAGAACCGTGTCGTACTTCTCGGTGCACGAGGAGGCCGATGTGGTTCACCGCCGCCAGGAACAGGAGATCCTGCGGAGCAAAGCCACCGATCAAGCGTCGCAGCGCGAAGTACTGGAAGCAGCCGAGTTGTCGGCGCGGGCCATGTGGACGTTTCTGGATGGAGTGTACGAAGAGTACGCCACGGCCGCCTGATGACGCTGCCCGGTTGTGAACGCACGGCCTGCGGCTAGCGTTCGAGGCAATCTCCGGGTTCGAGAAAATAGAAGTGGTGGGTCGGCCCGTGGCCGTGCCCGATGGCCAACGACTGTTCGATTGCCCGCGAAATGTAATGCTTCGCATGGGCGACTGCTTCGAGCAACGGTTCACCGAGCGCGAGCCGCGCGGTGATGGCGGCGGAGAAAGTACACCCGGTGCCGTGCAGGTTCGATGTCTCGACGAACCGGTGCCGGAAAGCGTGAAACGTTTTCCCATCGAACAACATATCGGTAGCCGGATCGAATTCCGTGTGACCACCCTTGATCAACACGTTGCGGCAACCGTAATCATGAATGGCCTTTGCCGCGTTTTTCACCTGGTCGGCGGACGCGATGGTCATCCCCGAGAGCAGTTGCGCCTCGTGCTTGTTCGGCGTGACGAGCAGCGCCAGCGGCAAGAGTTCCTTCTTTAACGTTGCCACCGCGTCGTCTTTGAGGAGCGCACTGCCGCCCTTCGAGATCATGACCGGGTCGACGACCAATCGTTCGACCACCTGACCACCTCGCTCGCGCAATGTGGCGCTCACCGCCGAAACGATGGCCGCTGAAGAAAGCATGCCCGTTTTGGCGGCGGCGATGTCGAAATCGTCGAGGACCGCGTTGAGTTGTGCGGTCACCAGGGAAACGGGAAGATCGAAGGTCTCCGTTACCGCCACCGTGTTTTGCGCAGTGACGGCGGTCACCACCGAGGTGCCAAAGACGCCGTTGGCGTGAAAGCTCTTCAGGTCAGCCTGGATCCCGGCGCCGCCTCCCGAGTCCGACCCGGCGATGGTCAGTGCCTGCTTCATCATCACTCACCTCTCCTCATTTATAAGTCTTCTCCGAATTTGCGCCTGCTATGGATAAGCTCGGCGACTCCCGCGGCCGCGCGCGCCGGGTCGTTTGCCGCGCACACCGCGGCGATCACGGCAACACCCCATGCGCCGCTGTCCAGGACCGGTGCCAGGTTGTGCTCGTCGATGCCACCGATGGCGACGACGGGGATGTGGAGCGCCCGGCAAACGTCCGCCAGCGGTGCCGTGCCCATTGCCGCCCCTGTCTTGTTCTTTGAGTTCGTCGGATAAATGTGTCCGAACCCGACATAGTCCGCGCCGTCTCTTTCGACCTGTCTGGCCTGTTCGAGGTCTGAGGCGGTGCCCCCGATAATGGCCTGCGGTCCAAGGAGACTGCGGGCGGCGGCGATGGGCAGGTCGTTGCGGCCCAGGTGGACACCGTCGGCGCCCACTGCGAGCGCGATATCGGCGCGATCGTTGATAATCAGGGGAATCCCCGATGCCCGGCAAACCGCGTGGACCTCTGAAGCGGCCGCCACCAGCTCGCTCGTGCTGCGGTCCTTGTCCCGCAATTGAATGAGGTCCGCACCGCCGGCGATCGCCATTTCGGCCAGTCGCGCGTGTGAGAACCGATTCTGGATCGCCTCATTGGTAATAACGTGGAAACGCCCGATCGGTTTTTTCATAGTGTTCCCAGTGCGGACTCGAATGCGGCGACGGCGCAGGCGACGTCCGGTGCGGTCATGACGACGGAGATGACGGCCACGCCCGCGGCGCCTCGCTCCAAACAGGCGGCGGCCCGTTCCACGGTCACGCCTCCCACGGCGAACACCGGCAGGTCGACGCGACGGCACACCAACTCGAGTGCGTCGAGCCCCTGTGGTTCACCCCATGCCGCCTTCGACGGCGTGGCGAAAACCGGTCCGAACGTGATGAAATCGGCCCCCTGTTCCTGCGCACGCAGCGCACCCGCGGGGGAATGGACGCTGGCCCCCACGGTCTGCTTCGCTTCGCCCGCGGCGGCGGCTTTGATCACACGTGCGGCCACATCGGGCGAAAACCCGTTTTCCGGGCAGTGCACCCCGTCCGCTCCTGTAGCCAGCGCGATGTCGAGGCGGTCGTTCACGAACAGGGCGGCGCCGTGCCGTGCCGTCTCCTCCCGGAGCCGCGTCGCGAGCTCGAAGAGCTCACGGCCCGGGAGGTCTTTTTCCCGCAGTTGAACGGCGCGGACGCCGGCCTCGCATGCCTCGCGCACCCTCTCCGAAAGCGGGGCGGGGCTCAACGTCCGGTCGGTAATGAACAGCAGACGAAAATCAAGTGTCGCGCTCTGTTTCAATGAGACCTTCCAGGGGGCTGGATGCCGAGGCGTAGAGTTTCTTGGGAATGCGCCCCGCCCGGAAGGCGAGGCGTCCGGCCTCCGCGGCCAGCCGCATGGCCCGCGCCATCTGCACGGGATGCTGCGCCTCGGCGACCGCGGTATTGAGGAGGACCGCGTCGATGCCGAGTTCCATGGCAACGGCGACGTCGGACGCGGTGCCGACACCGGCGTCGACAATGACGGGAACGTCCACCGTCTCGCGGATGATGCGGAGGTTGTACGGATTGCGGATGCCCATGCCGGACCCGATAGGTGCGCCCAGCGGCATGACGGCGGGACAACCCATGCGGGCGAGCTTCTGACAGGTAACGGGGTCGTCGTTGCAGTAGGGAAGCACGACAAAACCCTCTCCCGTGAGTTGCTCCGTGGCTTTGAGAAGCTCGGTCACATCGGGAAAGAGGGTGTCGTCGTCGCCGATGACTTCGAGCTTGACCCAACGTGTGCCGAGGGCCTCTCGTGCCAGACGCGCGGTGAGCACTGCTTCCTTGGCGGTAAAACAGCCCGCCGTGTTGGGCAGGACAAAGTAACGGCTGCGGTCGATGAGATTGAGAATGTTTTCCTGCGACCGGTCGTCGAGATTGACGCGGCGAACCGCGACGGTCACCATCTCGGTGCCGCTCGCTTCCAGCGCTTGCAGCATGACCTCGAGGCTCGGGTATTTCGATGTCCCGAGGATCAACCGCGATTCGAACGATTTATCGGCTATTTGGAACGTGTCCATTGGTCTCCGTATTCCTGATAAAAGGGCCGCAAGGTGCTAGCCGCCCTGCACGGCATGAATCACCTCGACACTATCACCGTCCCGCAGGCGTGATGCGGCCCATTGGTCGCGGGGGATGACGGTGTCGTTCAAGGCGACCGCGATGCCCGCGGGCGCGCCCGCCAGGTCGAGTCGTTCGATCAATTGATCGAGCGTTTCGAGACCCGGGAAAGCTCGTTTGCTGCCGTTTACGGTGAGTTCCATTACTCCATCACCTGCCGGTGTCCCGCGCTGATTTCAGTCGGCCCTTGCGAACTGCCGCGCTTGGCACCGAAGCGCGAGGGCCGCGCCGGTTCGAGATAGGGGCTCTCCGTGCCGTCGATAATGAGGTCGCTCAGCGCATACGCGGTCAGTGGCGCGAGCAGGATGCCGTGGCGGTGGTGCCCCGTTGCGTAGTAAAGACCGTCGATCGGCGCGGCACCGATGATCGGCGCCTGGTCGCGGCTCCCCGGACGGAGTCCCACCTCGATGCCCTCGACGGCGAGATCGTATATCGAAGGAATGGCTTCCCAGCCGCGCTGCAAGAGGCGCATCACCGGACCCGCCGTGGCCGACTCGTCGAATCCCATCTCTTCCTGGCTGGCGCCGACGAGGAGCCGCCCGTCGTCCTTTGGAATCAA
>JAZGDW010000255.1:0-10049 GCA_036478295.1 Candidatus Krumholzibacteriia bacterium | reverse complement strand
ACCACCGTCCTTGACCGAAGCCATCTTTGTGATGGAACGAAACTTGACTAAAATCAATTTCTGGTCAGATTCCATAACTTGATAAAAATCAAGTTTTTACACCTTTACGAATCGGATGGTCGGGGGTAATTTCCGATAAAGTACTCTTAAAAATGAAAACCTTATGAGACTACTATCCAAATCAAGCATGTACGGCATACGGGCGGCCCTGTTCATCGCGTCGCGCGAGCAGGAAAGAAAGTACGTTCCCATCCGCGAGATTTCCGACAAGCTCGACATTTCGTTTCATTTCCTCACCAAGATCCTGCAGGTGCTGACCCACCACAAAATCATGACCTCGTACCGCGGTCCCAACGGCGGTGTTTCACTGGCCAGACCTGCTCGTGAAATCACACTGATGGACATGATAGCCGCCATCGAGCCGGATAGTTGTCTCAAGGAATGCATTTTGGGGTTGCCGGGGTGTGGAGACGAAAAGCCATGCCCGCTACACGCCTTCTGGGGCGGGACGCGGGATCAAATTCAATCGATGTTTGAAACAACGAACCTGGAATCCTTGGGGCACAATATCCAGGAGAATGACGTTCGCCTTTCAACGTGAGGCCACTATGAAAAACCTGTCGAAACGGTTCCTTGTACTGACCCTGATTTTCCACTGTGTGACGCTGCTGTTTGCTTCGGGAGCAGGTGCCCAGGCGGATGAAGGGGAGAGGCTGTTCAAGACTATTTGTGTGGCCTGCCATACCGTAGGCGGCGGCAAGCTCATCGGCCCTGATCTGGCAGACGTACACAAGAGACGACCGCAGGAATGGCTCCTCAAGTACATCAAGTCTTCGCAGGCCGTCATAAAAAGTGGTGACCCGTACGCCGTTCAGCTGTTCGAGCAGTTCAACAAGGTCATCATGCCGGACAACGCTTACAACGACGCGCAGATCCTGAGCATCATCGAGTATGTCGCCGCGAACAGCCCGCAGGATGCACCGGATGGGGGCCCCGTTGCGGGCACCGCGGCGGTGTCACCACCGGAGGTCACAACGGAGAACGTGAACTCCGGGCGGGCACTCTTCACAGGAAAAACACGTTTCGAAAACGGCGGGCCAACGTGCATTTCTTGCCACAACGTCGACCGCTCGGATGTCATCGCGGGCGGCGCGCTGGCGAAGGACGTGACCAACGCTCACAGCAGGTTGGGGTGGGCGGGCGTTAAGGCGATTATTGCTACTGCGCCCTTTCCGGCGATGAGCAAGGCGTTTGACGGCACACCGCTGACCGACCAGGAGGTGTTCGATCTCACCGCCTTTTTGCAGCATGTCGACGGCGACGAGGCCTCGGGGCGCGGTCCACACTACAGCCTGCGGCTCCTGCTGTCGGGCCTCGGTGGGGCCATGCTGCTCATGGGAGTCTTCGGCGGTGTATGGCTTCGCGGCAAGAGAAAGAGCGTCAATCACGAGATCTACGAGCGCCAGGTCAAATCGACCTGGGAAGTCATGGGCGATTCAGAACGGATTGGATAAATATGAGCTGGATAGAGGATATCATTTCCCCGCAAACGCGACAGTGGGAAGAGTTCTATCGGAACCGCTTTCAGCACGACCGTATCGTGCGCAGTACGCACGGCGTCAACTGCACCGGTGGATGCTCATGGGAGATTCATGTCAAAGACGGCATCGTCGTGTGGGAAACGCAGCAGCTGGATTACCCGCTTCTCGAGAGCAAACTGCCGCCGTACGAACCGCGTGGGTGCCAACGCGGCATTTCTTTTTCCTGGTATCTTTACAGCCCCCTGCGTATCAAGTACCCGCTGATCCGCGGCGCCCTGATCGACGCCTACCGGGCAGAGAAGGAAAAAACGGGCGACGCGCTGCAGGCGTGGACGAACCTGCAGGCGAACCCCGACAAACGCAGGGCCTACCAGAAGGCACGCGGCAAGGGAGGATTTCGCAGGGCTCATTGGGACGAGGTCCTCGAGATAATGGCCGTTGCCAACATCTACACGGCCAAGAAGTATGGCCCGGACCGCGTGATCGGCTTTTCGCCGATCCCCGCCATGTCGATGTTGAGCTACGCCGCCGGCAGCCGGTTCCTGCAACTATTCGGCGGCGTCAATCTGAGCTTCTACGATTGGTATTGCGATCTGCCGAACGCCTCGCCCGAGGTCTGGGGCGAGCAGACCGACGTCTGCGAGAGCGCCGACTGGTTCAACTCCAAGTTCATCGCGGTGATGGGCGCCAATCTCAATATGACGCGCACGCCCGACACGCATTTTTTCGCGGAGGCGCGGCACAACGGCACCAAAGCCGTGGTGTTTGCCCCTGATTTCAGCCAGGTCGCCAAGTACGCCGATCAGTGGGTTCCGCTGCACGCGGGTAGCGACGGTGCTTTCTGGATGGCCGTTAGCCACGTGGTCCTCAAGGAGTTTCACCACGAGAAGCAGACCCCCTATTTCATCGACTATGTAAAGCGCTATACGGACAGCCCGTACCTGGTCGAACTGGAAAAGAGCGGTGACCACTATAAACCGGGCCGGCTGCTTCGGGCCAACCGGATCTCGAAGTACAAGAAGGTGGAGAACGGCGAGTGGAAATTCCTCAACATCGATGAGAAGACCGGAAAGCCCGTGATGCCCAAGGGCAGCATGGGACACCGGTGGGACGACGTGCAGGGCAAGTGGAACATGAAGGCCGAGGATGGCGTCGATGATAAGCCGTACGAACCCGTCCTGAGCTTTCTGGAAAAGCACGACGAGACGCTGCAGGTCGAGTTCACAGAATTCGGACTGGACAACCTGTGTATGCGCGGTGTTCCGATCCGGTTCGTAAATACGGTGGACGGCGAGGATGTGCCGGTGACCACGGTCTACGACCTCACCATGGCCCAATACGGAGTGGATCGCGGTTTGCCGGGCGATTACCCCAAAGACTACGGCGACAAAGACGCCGCCTATACACCGGCTTGGCAGGAAATTTTCACCGGCGTGGATGCCAAGACCGTGATCCAGTTCGCTCGCGAATGGGCGGGCACCGCGATTGCCACTGAGGGCAAGTGCATGATTATTATCGGTGCGGGCATCAACCACTGGTATCACAACAACCTGATATACCGCGCCGGGATGATGGCGCTCATGCTGTGCGGTTGTGTCGGAAGAAACGGCGGCGGTCTCAACCACTACGTGGGCCAGGAAAAACTGGCGCCGATGGACTCGTGGAGCACGATTGCCTTTGGCAAGGACTGGCAGGATGCGGTCCGCCTTCAACAGGCGCCGCTGTGGCACTATCTCAACACCTGCCAATACCGCTACGACGGTCATTTCTCCAAGTATAACAAGACGCCCGATAACGAGTGGACCCGAGGCCATCACGCCGACTTGATCTACAAGTCGGTGCGAATGGGCTGGATGCCGTACTACCCACAATTCGACCAGAACACGCTCGAGCTGTGCCGGGAGGCGGTAGAGAGCGGCGCCACCAGCGACGACGACATCAAGAAGTATGTGCTCGAGAAACTGAAAACGAAAGAGCTTGGCTACGCTGTCGGCGACCCCGATGGAGAAAAGAATTTTCCGCGTGTGTGGTACATCTGGCGTGGCAACGCCATTATGGGCAGCATGAAGGGCCACGAGTACCTGTTGAAACATTACCTGGGTACTCACTGCAATGCGATCGCCAAAGACAACAGCGATGAAAAAACCAAGGAAGTGAAATGGCACGACATCGCGCCCGTCGGTAAGATGGATCTGGTAGTGGACTTGAACTTTCGTATGGATTCGTCGGCGCTGTACTCCGACATCGTTTTGCCGGCCGCCTCGTGGTACGAAAAGGCGGATCTCAACAGCACGGACCTTCACTCTTTTATCCACCCGCTGTCCGCCGCAATCGCACCGGTGTGGGAATCCAAGACCGACTGGGATATTTTCAAGGAACTCGCCCGGGTGACCAGCGAGCTTGCCGCGGAGCACCTGGCAGAGCCGCAGAAAGACATTGTCACGGCGCCGCTCGCGCACGATTCAGCGGGCGAAATCACGCAACCCACGGTCAAGGATTGGTACCGCGGCGAGTGCGAGGCGATTCCCGGCAAGACCATGCACAACCTGGCGGTGGTCGAACGGGATTATACACAGATCTACAACAAGTTCATCGCCCTGGGCGACAAGGTCAAGGTGACGGGAATGGGCGCGCACGGCAACCACTACGCGTGCGGGGACGTCTACGACGAGATGATCGAGTCGGCCCATTTTCCCGTGGAAAAACAAAACGGCAAGACCTACCCGTCGCTCAAAGAAGACGTGTGGGCGGCGAACGCTGTTTTGTACCTTTCCTCCCTGACCAACGGCGTTCTGGACGTCCGGGCGTACGAGACTGCGGAGAAAAAGACGGGTCTCACCCTGGCCGATCTCGCGGCGGGGAGCAAAGACGTCAAGATGACCTACGCGGACCTGCAGGCGCAGCCGCGGAGGTACAACACGTCCCCTCTGTGGTCGGGCCTCATGAACGACGGCAGGGCGTACGCGCCCTTCACCTACAACGTCGAAAGGCTCGTGCCGTGGAGGACCCTCACTGGTCGGCAGCATTTCTACCTGGACCATGAGATGTACATCGCGTTCGGAGAGAACCTGCCGACCTACAAACCGTCCCCCAGGCCGGAGTTGTACGGCGACTTGAAGGAAACCCTGAAGAGCGAGACGGCGATGGTGCTCAACTGCCTGACGCCGCACGGCAAGTGGCACATTCACTCGACGTACATGGAGAACCTGAGAATGCTCACTCTGTCCCGGGGCTGCGAGCCGTGTTGGTTGAGTGAGCAGGACGCCGATGAGTTGGGCATCAAGGACAACGACTGGGTGGAGGTCTACAACGACCACGGTGTCTACTGTACGCGGGCGGTGGTAAGTTCCCGCATCCCCAAGGGCGTGTGCATAGTCTACCACGTGCCCGAGAGAACCGTCGGTATCCCCAAGTCACAGGTACGGGGAAATAAGCGCGCCGGCGGCCATAACAGCTTTACCCGTATCCATCTGAAGCCGAACCTTCTCGCCGGTGGGTACGGGCAATTTACGTATCACTTCAACTACTGGGGTCCGACGGCTCCCAATCGTGATACGCACGTTGTTGTCAAGAAAATGAACAAGGTGATCTTTTAACCGCGGACGGTACACTCATGGATGTCAGAGCTCAAATCTCGATGGTATTTCACCTGGACAAGTGCATTGGCTGCCACACCTGTTCCATAGCCTGCAAGAACATCTGGACCGACCGCAAAGGCGCGGAATACATGTGGTGGAACAATGTCGAAACAAAACCCGGCACCGGCTATCCCACCAAATGGGAGGATCAGGACATTTACAAAGGTGGCTGGGAGAAGAAAAGCGCCGATGCGGGCATTTCACTGCGAGGGGCCGGAAAGCTACGCGGTCTGCTCAATATTTTCCACAATCCCCATTTGCCGGTTATCGACGACTACTACGAGCCGTTTACCTACAAGTACCTTGACTTGATCGAATCTCCCGCCGGTGATGACCAGCCCACGGCGAGACCCGTATCGCTTATTTCGGGCAAGCCGATCGACATCAAGATGGGGCCGAACTGGGACGACGATTTGAGCGGCACACCCGACTACGCGCGCAACGATCCCAACCTGCATAATCTGTCCGCGGCAGAGCAGGAAGCGATGTTTCAGCTAGAGCGGATGGCCTTCTTCTATCTGCCCAGGATCTGCAATCACTGCCTGAACCCCGCCTGCGTGGCTTCTTGCCCGTCCGGTGCCATCTACAAGCGGGGAGAGGACGGAGTGGTTCTCATCAACCAGCAGGTGTGCCGGGCTTGGAGAATGTGCGTAACGGCGTGCCCCTACAAAAAGTCCTATATCAACTGGGGCACCGGCAAATCGGAGAAATGCATTCTGTGCTACCCGCGGCTGGAGGCGGGGATCGCTCCCGCGTGCATGCACTCGTGTGTCGGTCGTATCCGTTATCTCGGAGTGATGTTGTACGACGCTGACGACATCCAGCACGCGGCGGCCGAGCTCGATCCCAGCATCGATTCGGTGGCCCGCCAGCTGAACATCCTGCTCGACCCCTCCGATTCCAAAATAATCGAGGCGGCAAAGGCGAACGGCATGTCGGACTCGACCATAAAGGCCGCACAGGATTCGCCCGTCTATCGCTTCGTCAAGGAGTGGGGATTGGCCGTACCGCTGCATCCCGAATTCCGGACGCTTCCCATGCTTTTCTACGTCCCGCCGCTGTTGCCGGTAATGGCGTCGCTCAGCGAGTCAAGAAACAGCGAGCAGCGGGCCAAACTCGACCCCATCGCCAAGACCTGGAACGATGACTGGCTCTACGATACCAGCACCGAGGAGCTATGGGGGACGATCGATCAGGCGAGATTTCCCCTGCGCTACATGGCGAACTTGTTCACCGCGGGCGACGAAGAAAAAATAAAGCACATCCTCAAGAAGCTAATGGCGGTGCGGATTCACCGTCGCCGCGAGACCGTCGGTGACATAACCGAAGATCGAGCGAAGGCAACCCTGCAGGAGGTTGGACTGACGCCAGATATGGCCGATGACATCTACTACCTGACCTCGCTTGCGAAATTCGACGATCGGTTCGTAATCCCCGCCGCCCACCGCGAGCAGGCGATCGAGATGCTGGAATTCGCCGGGGACACCCGGGGATCAACCGGCTTCGGATTCAAACAGAAGCCCGAACGGGGTTGGTAGACCGCCGTTATTGTGGTCGCTACGCAGACAAAAAGGGGAAAGCAACATGGAAGTTTCGTTTGCTCACTACACGATAATCGCCGATTTGTTCTCGTATCCGGATGCGGGATTCGCCGCACGGGTCGGAGGAGTCCAGGCTTTTCTGGAGGAAACCTGCCCCGACGCTGCCGAAGAGTTGAGGGAATTCTCGGAGTTTGCCGCGCAGGCGTCGCTGGTGGAGCTACATGAACTGTACACGCGTTCTTTCGATGTTCAGGCGATAACTACCCTCGATCTCGGCTACGTCATGTTCGGTGACGATTACAAACGGGGGCAAGTACTGGTAAATCTGAGCAAGGAACAACGCGAGGCCGGTGTGGATTGCGGCAGCGAACTGCCCGATCACCTGCCAAACGTTTTGCGGCTGCTCGACGCGATGCAAGACCACGCGCTGCGCGAGGAGTTGGTGCAAAAGATCGTTGCCCCCGCGCTCCGGAGAATAATCGGCGAATTCGATCCGGAGCGGCTAGAGAAGAAAAACGCGGTTTACAAGAGGCACCACAAAACGTTGATAGAGAGGTCGGAGCACCACGGCATCATCTACCGAAAGACACTACGGGCGCTTTACGTCCTGTTGAAGCGGGACTTTGACCTCGCTGGGAGCGAGACACCGTTCGTGCCTCAGCATAGCCGTTTCCTGAATTCAATTGGAACCGAGATGACAATGGAGTGCAACAAAGGGAAGTCCCATGGCCCCACTGGATAATTTTGCGCTGATCGGGCTGCCTTATGCCGCCCTGGTGATTTTCCTGGTCGGTACCATTTACCGCTACCGGGCGACGAAATTCTCCTATTCGTCTCTTTCGTCACAATTCCTCGAGGGGCGCCAGCTGTTCTGGGGCACGATGCCGTTTCACTGGGGAATCCTCGTCTTGTTTGCAGGGCATCTGGCCGCGTTCCTCGTGCCGAAGACGATGCTGGCCTTCAACAGCCATCCAGTCAGGCTACTTATCCTCGAGGTGAGTGCGTTCATGTTCGGCCTGATTGTACTCGCAGGCCTTCTGATCCTCCTGATAAGGAGGATCAACACGCCGCGCCTGACGGCTGTGACTAGCCGCATGGACCTCATCGTGGCGGTGTTGCTGGTCGTCGAGGTGGTAATCGGCCTCTCGGTTGCCCTGGGATACCGGTGGGGGTCCTCGTGGTTTGCCGCCGTGCTCACACCTTACCTGCGTTCCATCGCTGTGTTTCAACCGGATATCAGGGCGGTCGCAAGTCTGCCGATTCTGGTCAAGCTACACATTATCGGGGCGTACGTTATTTTCATGTTAATTCCTTTTTCGAGGCTGGTGCATCTGCTGGTCGTGCCACTGCACTACATCTGGCGACCCTACCAAAAAGTAGTGTGGTCGTGGGACCGCAAGCGGGTTCGCCATCCCGATAACGAATGGTCGCCCACGGAACCGACGAACACATGAGCACAAACGAAAGTTGGTCACACTGGGGGCAAAATCCTCGCTGTAGCACCTCAAATCAGCGCCATGACATTGCATTCGATCACTCTCTTGACCCAGATCTGCTCAATACAGACCAACTAGTACGAAAAATCTAGAAGGGACCATTGGAAAAAGAGGCAACTGCAAAATCACATGAGATGACAGATAGAGGAAAGACAATGGCGGTCCTGAGGACCGCTGATGTCGCGGCCGCCGATCACGAGATCGGAGGCGAGTCGGAGACCTGGTCGTGCTTTCGATGAAGGTCATGGTTTCACTGGAGTTCGGACGATGAGCGAGCGTGGCAAGGCGATCAAGGTTCTCTCGGCGAACACCTTCGCCTTCACGGTCTGCTTCGCCGTCTGGATGATGAACGGCGTCCTGATCACCTTCCTGGTCGACAACGGCGTCTACTCGTTCACGAAAGCCCAGATGGGATGGCTGATCGGAATCCCGGTGCTCACCGGATCGCTATTCCGTCTTCCGGCGGGGATGCTGACCGATCGCTACGGGGGTCGGCCCGTATTCGCGATCGTCATGCTGCTCGCGGCGGTCGCCGCGTTCCTCGACAGCTACGCCGACAGCTTCGGCGGCTTTCTGCTCGGGGGGCTCGGCTTCGGGCTGGCCGGCAGCTCCTTCGCCGTCGGCATCGCCTACTCCTCCATGTGGTTCTCGAGCGAGCGTCAGGGGACGGCCCTCGGCATCTTCGGCGCCGGCAACCTCGGTGCGGCGGTTACCGCCATGGGCGCCCCCTGGTTGCTGGGCGTGCTCACCGACGGTGGCGCAAACCTGGACGGCTGGCGAATGCTGCCTCGGATCTACGCCGGCCTGCTGGTCGCCACGACGGTGCTTTTTTGGTTCTTCACCCACTCGAAGAAGCCCGAGGAGGCGACGCCGCGCACATTGGTTCAGCGCCTGGAGCCGCTCAAGAAGGCCCGGGTCTGGCGCTTCGGCCTCTACTACTTCCTGGTCTTCGGGGGCTTCGTTGCGCTGGCCCAGTGGCTGATCCCCTACTACGTGAACGTCTACACCGTCAGCGTCGTGGTCGCCGGCCTCCTGTCAGCGATCTTCACGCTGCCGGCGGGGGTAATCCGCGCCGCCGGCGGCTGGATGTCCGACCGCTTCGGAGCCCGGACCGTGATGTACTGGGTGCTCAGCGGAACGGTGCTGGCCTGCCTCGCACTCATCGTGCCGCGCATGGACATCTACTCTCCGGGCGAGGGCGTCATGGCGCTGCGGGCAGGAACCGTTACGGCGGTCTCGAGGGAAGCGGTGACGGTGGGCGACAAAACCTACGTACTCCAGCCGATTTCCCCCGAAGGGCCCCGTCGGGAGGGCACCCTAGTCTGGCCCACCACCGCCTTCGGCCAGGAGCCGGTCGTGAAGGTGGGCGATCCGATCACCAAGAGGCAGCTGCTCGCCCGCGGCATCACCCACATCTACTTCCAGGCAAACATCTGGGTGTTCACCGGGCTGCTCTTTCTTGTCGGCATCCTGATGGGCATCGGGAGTGCCGCGGTCTACAAACACATACCGAGCTACTACCCCGCCGACGTCGGAACCGTCGGCGGGATCGTCGGGGTGATCGGTGGCCTCGGAGGCTTCGTCTCCCCGATCATCTTCGGCTACTTCGTCCGAGGCACCGGGATCTGGACCACGACCTGGATGTTCTTGGTGGCCGTATCCTTGGCTTGCCTGGTCTGGATGCACCTGGTGATCCGGAGAATGGAGCACCGGCGGGCACCCGACATCGCGGACCGCATCGAAGACACCGACAACCCAACCACTCCCCGCGCGTCGTGATCGCTCTGACCGACCGCCTGGAGGACTCGTGAACCGCCAAGGGAAGAACCCCAG
>JAZGDW010000254.1:0-17423 GCA_036478295.1 Candidatus Krumholzibacteriia bacterium | reverse complement strand
CTGACGCCGGCGTCGGGGGGCGATTCGGCATCCGGCGTGGTCAAAGGCGAGATCGATCCCGATGCCGCTGGCTTCGAACTCCCGATCGAAAACGGGAGTGGTCCTGACGGCACCATGGCCGGGCCGTTCATGCTGCGTGGGGCAAACATCCGCTACGACGATTCTTTGAGCGTACTCCTCGTCGACTTGAGCGTCGTCAACCAGAGTCGGACCGCCTATCCCGAGCCGATTGGTCTCACGTTTGTCAGTCTGTTTCCCGAGGGGGTCACGGTACTCAATCCGGATAACGGTATAAGCGGGCCGGGGGCGTCGATAGTGTTCGAATTCGCGAATGACGACGGCATGTGGACCCCGGGGGAAGAGAGTTTTCCCCGCACGGTGGAGTTCGGAGTCGGGCGCGGCATTTCAATCGGCTTCGTGGCGCGGCTGGACATCGGGATGGCCCCCAGTGGCGGCGCCATCGGAGGTATTGTCTGGCTGGACACCAACGAGAACGGCGTGATGGATGCGGACGAACACGGCCAGGGAGGTGTGGAAGTTTTTCTTAGCGGCGGCGTGCTCGAGATCACAACGATTGCCGAGATCATGCGCCGGGCGGTGACGGCCGCAGACGGTTCCTATCGTTTCGATGGTCTGCGTGCCGGGTTTTATAAGGTCTTCAAACGCGCGGACAGCCCCTGGCGCCCGACCACACCGTCCGTCATCCACGTGGTCTTGACCGAAGTGGATGGAACCGTCGGCGATTTTCTGATGGCGAACTTCGGGTGTATTTTCCAACTGCCTGTGCCAACTATCCACATTGGTGACTTCATCCGGGCATCCGGCGAGTACGTGCCCGGCGATGGTATGTCGATAATCGCCGGATTGCTGATCGCGCGAGATATTACGATTTTCCGCTGCGGAGACCGCGGGTGCGTTCGGCCCGGTATTCTGAACGGACCCGTGACTGCTGTGAACCGGCCGGAACGGGCCCTGCGCGTGATGAGCGAGTGGGTGAGCTTTGCGGCCAGAGATTCGATGCCCGGTGACGGCACGGTACTGGATCCGGATTCGGTCGAAGTCGGGGACCGCGTGAGCGCGGGCGTTCACGACAACCCGAATGGTGTCGACGATCTGCTGAAAGGCTTCAGTCTCTCGGAGTGGGGAGAATCCTTCGAGCAGGCGGGGGGCTACGTAAAGCGAATCGGCGGGGGCCCGAATCAGCCGCCGGCCGAGATTGTTGTGCTGCGCCGGACGCGGATCATGGTAACGCCGGAAACAACGATCACGATCTTTAACCCCGACCACTAGACGCGGTTTATGCACCCCGACACGAAGTTCATGAAGTATCCCCCGAAATAAGCGGGACCGGGCTATCGGCCGGGTAACATACGCAAAAAGCCCCGCCGTCGTAACCGGCGGGGCTTTTGTGTCGAACGCGGCGCTTGCGGGCGCCGCAGGGGTCGGTTGGAAATTACATCATCGTAGCGATTTTAACTTCGTCCCAGCCACCCTTGTCGTTCTTGACCCAGACCTTACTCGGTGTGACGGCGCCTTCGAACGTCGCCATTCCAGTGACTTTGACTGTCTTGGCCATGTATTCGGCGAGACTCGCCGCGGGGGTGATCAGGATGAACACCTCGCCGCCCTTCTTACCTTCGGTCAGCACGCCAACAGGGATACCCATGCTGGCGCAGGCCTGCGCGCAATTCGGCATGTTGCCCTTTGGTGTCATGTGATCGGCAACATAGTTGTCGTGGTTCATCCCATAACACTTGGTGTCGATCAGCGTGCCGATCACGGTGACTTCTTTCATGTCTTTGCCCGCGTTCGCGAAAGTCGCCCACCCACCGGCAACGACGACTGTGACGGCCACAGCCAACCATAAGTACTTCGAGCTCTTCATGATCGCTCCTTTCAAATCAATCAGGTACCTTGCCGGCAACATCACCCGCGGTTCGAGGTGTCCTGCCGAACCGTGCGGGTTGGCGCCGGCCGACTCTACCTTCATCAGTCGGGGAAACCCGGAATTTCCTTTCAAACGAATTCGCCCCATCGTAGAGTCTACCACTAACCAAATGTAATACAATGAGTTAGGACGGTGACAGGGGCGCCCACGGGAGCGGAGACAGACGGCCCAGGTTAGGCTATTGATCAAGAACCGGTTTTAGAACCCCTTCGTGGGCACCTCGGATGCACCGGCGGGTTCCTAGCAACCGCTTTTATCACTTCCTGTTATGTGTTAGAATATATCCTTCTAATGCGCGCCGGCCGCAAGCCGTTGCACGCACGGCCGCAACCGTTCCGGGCATTTCCCCCAAAAGACTACGGAGAAAACCATATGTCGAATCTCAGCTTCCTGCCCGCGCTCTCGAAAAAGCTATTTGGCCGGGCGTCCGTGAAATCGGGCCCCTCGGCCGAGTCGCTCAGTGACGAGATCAAGAGGCTCGAACGTGCGGTGAAAGATCTTTCCATTCTCAACGAGCTAGCGATTGAAATGGGGGCGTCCGTTGACCCGGACGAGATTGTCAAAAAACTGGTCGACGGCCTGATGCGTGCCGTGGAGGCAGAGCAGGCGGTGGTTACCCTGGTGGACCGCAACGCCCACGACCCGATGAAGACCAGCGTGCGTGTGATGTCGAGCTCGGCTGAGAGGCCACACTACCATTTGAACGAACACCTCCTGGGGTGGATGTACATCCACAAGAAGACGCTGCTCGTGAACGATCCGGGTGCGGACGAACAGTTCAAATCGTTTCAATGGGACGAGGCACTCCGCTCTATCATGTGTGTGCCCTTGATGCTGCGGTCGGAGCTGATCGGAATCCTCACGATTTGCAACAAGAAGAACCCGAGGGGCTTTACGGAGGACGACGAGCGGCTGCTGCCGTTCATCGCGGCGCAGTCCGCACAAGTGATCAACAACGCACGGTTGTCCAAGGAACGCGCCGGCATGCAGGAGCAGGTCCGGCTTGCGTACGAAATTCAGAGCAACCTGCTTCCCAAATCAGCGCCGGAAATCGAAGGGTACGATGTCGCCGGCACGAGCATACCCGCACAGATGGTCGGTGGTGACTATTTTGATTTCATGCCGGCGGCAGGCGGTGGATGGGCGATTTGTCTCGGGGATGTATCGGGGAAGGGGCTCCCCGCTTCACTATTGATGGCGAACCTGCAGGCGACGCTCCGCGGGCAGACGTTGGTGGAGGCGCGGGTCCTCGAGCGAGTCGAGCGATCCAATCTTCTGCTGTGTGAGGTCACGGATGATGAACGATTCGTAACGCTCTTTTACGGAGTGCTGGACGAGCGTGAGCATCGATTGACCTTCTGTAACGCGGGGCACGAAATGCCCATTGTGGTTTCGAAAGACGGCAGTCTCGACCGGCTGCCGCCCGGCGGGATGGCGCTCGGCGTGAGCGAACAGCTACCCCACGAGGAAGACTCCGTTTCGATCGAGCCCGGGGGCGTGGTCGTCATTTTTTCGGATGGTATTACCGACGCGACGAACAAGAAAGAGGAGCCGTTCGGCGCGGAGGCACTGATCTCGCTCGTCAAAGAACACCGAAAGGAACCCGCCGCCATCCTCGTTGACCGGGTTATCGAGGCGGTCAACGCGCATGCAGGCGGCGCGCCGCAAATGGACGATCTCACCATCGTTGTTGTGAAGCGGACCGGGTAGACGACCCGCCAGGGTTCTCGAGCAGGCGAATCGCCGGCGGGCTTGCCGGGCCCGCAGCGGGTTTCCCCGAGAGAGGAGGCCTCGTGGAGCGCGGCTGGGGATACGGTGCCCACTCTACCTCCTCGCCAATTCTTGTTTCGCGTACTGTCGTTCCCGGCAAGCAATTACACGGATTCCGGTGTTCCACACCTTGCTGCGGTTGTAACGAACCGAACACCCAAACGACAAATCTTTGAGTCGGCGCGGTTATCGCCGCCACCGGGCGCTCGACAGGCCGGGTGGATCGCAGCAAGGAGGATCAGACGATGGGAATCCTTAGAATAACGCTCGGCTCGATCGCAGTTCTCACCCTGATGGGCTGCAGTACGATGCGGGTACGTTCAGACTTCAGTGAGCGTGCTTCGTTTACGCACCTCCGGACGTACGCTTGGGTCGAGGAAACTACGGAATACACAGCGAAGGAGGCGGCCGACAGCCCACTCCTTGGACAACACATCCGCTACGCGGTGGACGCCGAGCTCTTGCGCAGGGGTTATCGACTGCTGGAGTCCGGTCGGCCCGATTTTTTGATTGCGTACCGGATCATCACGCGGCGGAAGATCGGCGCATCGGATGCATACGGGTACGGCAATCACGCGGTGCCCGCCACGTCAGGTGATGGCCGCTTGTCGTTAACCCAGGGGTATTCCGCTTACGGATCACACGTCAGCCACGGATCGAAGCTGGAGCATGCCGGGTACCGCAGTCGTGGATCCACGGGGCACCTCCGGTATCGCAGCTACGGGCATTATGGATACGGCCGCCATGGGCACCACCGCGGGCACTTCGGGTTTGGCCGTCACGGTTACCGTTACGGCGGGTACGGTCACCCTAGACATCTTTACTTCGGCTTGGGGTATTATGGCCACGGCTACGGGGGGTACGGGTACGGGCGCTACGTCGATGATTACCTGGAAGGGACCCTGGTGCTCGATATCATCGATCCCGCGGCAAACGAAGTGATCTGGCGCGGGTGGGCGAGCCAGGCCCTGGATTCAGACCCCGATCCGGAGCGTTTTCGGATGTACGTAAACGACGCGGTAAAGGAAATCCTTGCCGAGTTTCCGCCCACGGCGTGACGATCCGTATCCCTCCGACGAGCGCGTATTGACAGTGTCGCGCCCGCAACCCATATTGCGGATATGGGACGTTCAGACTTTGGCAAGGTCAAGCGGGCCCGGATACCGTGTCCGAAGTGCGGCGCGCCACTCGAATGGCGGGGCGCAACCGGAGACAAGGATGCGGCGCCGTTAGGGAGCTGCAGGGCGTGCGGTCATCAAAACGTCGTCGTTTTCTACGAGCATGCCGGCAGACAGCGCTTCAAGATAACCGACCACGTAAAGAAGCCGAAATAGGCCCGTACCCGGCCGCTTCTTGACTTTCGTCAATATATTACGGCTTGACAACGCTGCGCCCAGGAGATTTCTTTTGGGTAGTCGCGGCACCATACCCCACGAATAGCATCACAAATCCCCACAGAACACGAATACCTCACCACTGAAATAACGTGTCGTTGTTTTGGATGGTAGCCTACTCTCAAAGGACGGACGCATGAAGACAAAGCGAATGGTCTGTCTGGTCCTGGTATCGGTGCTGTTGATGGTTCCAACGTGGAGTTTCGCCCGTTGGGAACCAAAATCCAAGAAAAGCCGCAAAGACCTGCCCGATCTGCAACGTGTCATGGTGTTGACTGGCGCAAACGTCCACAATGTCGGTGAGCTGCAGATGCACGTCGGCAATTGGGGCGAATTCGGCTCGCGACCGGGAGCCGGATTGCCCTATTCGGAAATGCCCTCCGCCCAGTGGCCGGCGGGTAGCGGCATCGAATACCTGTACACGGCGGGTCTCTGGGTCGGAGCCCTGAAGAACGGAGTGCCTGCCGTGTCCACGGCGGCCTTCGAAAGGGAATTTCGTCCCACGCGGGACCCCATCGACATCTTGTACCGGGCCGCCGAAGGGACCAGAGGCGGTAACCGCCTCCCATCGCCGGACGCTGATGACGACAAGGACGGGCTCACTGACGAAGACTGGCTGAACGGCCGTGACGACGACCTCGACGGCCGGATCGACGAGGACTTCGCCGCGGTGTCCAAACAGATGTTCAGCTGCTGGTACACCGACGACCAGCCGATTTCCCTCGAGATTTTTCCGAACCATAACCCGCTGAACATTCTGGTTCGCCAGGAGAGCTACCAGTGGGAAGAGGACCGTTTCGATGATTTCGTCGGAATCGAATATCATATTACCAACATCGGCAACACGGTCCTCGAGGATCTCTACATCGGGTTTTTTGCCGACTGCGACGCGGGCTCCAGGGACCGCGAGAAGTACTGGGAAGACGACGCGACCGGTCGCGCGTTCATTCCGGTGCTTTGCACCGACCTGGGTCCGGTGCAGGTGGATATCGCCTACACGTACGACGCGGACGGCGATGACGGTCAGACGACGGGGTACTTTGGCGTCATGTTCCTGGGGCACACGACGGACCCCACGGGAGAGTTCGCACCGGAGCGGGTCGGGATCAGCACCTATGCGAATTTTGCGGGGTTGGCACCGTTCGAGGACGGTGGCGATCCGGGCAACGACTTCGAGCGCTACTCGCTCCTCTCCCAGCAGATTATAGAGAGGGACGCCGAGGTCCCACGAGATTACCGCATGCTGGTGAGCGCCGGTCCTTTCTCCGAGCTTTTTCCCGAGAGCACGCTCGTGTTCCAGGTAGCGTTCGTGGCGGGTAACGGTGCTTTCGGCGCGCTTGCGAACGCATCGAGCGCTCAGCTTACCTTTAACGGTGCATGGTTCAACCTCGATGGGAGCAAGTTGACGGGTAGCGCCGGCCGGGAGACCGAGGTCATCGGAGAGCAGGGGCTGGAAGTCTTCATTGACACCTGTGCGGCGCCGTTGAGCGCGCCGGTGCCGGTGCCCAGGGGTACCACGCTGTGGATCAACAACGACTGCGCGAATGAGATGCTCTTCCGGGACGCATGCGGATACAGCGACCTCGACAGTGCGCTTTATCTTACCGGCATCGACGGCAACGAAACCCGGATCAGCTGGATCGTGGGGACCGCACCTCCACCCCCGTTTATGCGTATCGATGACCACAGCGAAGGCGGGGTGGTGGTTTACTTCGACAACTTCAGCGAGACGGTGCCCGACGTGAAAACACAGATCTTTGACTTCGAGGGTTACCGCATCTGGCGGGCGGACAACTGGCAGCGCCCCATCGGCAGTTCGGTCGACAACGGCCCCAGCAACGATCTCTGGAAACTCCTGCTGGAGGTAGATGTCGTCAACAATTTCGGCCGCGACTCGGGCATCAAAATGCTCGCGTATGAACCGCTGACCCACACGATCTCGCCGACGCACACGCGGGACTTCATAAACTACATCAAGGAGTACGCCAACGAGTACCCGGGGTCCGATCCACCGTGCCCCCAGGGGGTCACTCCAGAGGTATGCGACACGCTGGTTGCGCTGGCACGCTGGGAACTGGGTGTCGAAGGCGGGCGGCAGTACTACCGATTCGTGGACCGCTCGATGCACCTGGGACGGCCGTACTTCTACGCCGTCACGTCCATGGATCACGGCATCGACGGCCGGGGCCGATTCATAGAGGGCAAGATCGGCGATCCCTCTTCGAACTTCGTCTACGTGGAGCCGAAGAGCGCCTCTCAACCGGCGTACAGTTACCAAGAGGGCAACATCTACGTCGTACCCAACCCAGCAACCCGGGAGTCCATGGCGGCGTGGGCGCTGGCGCCGAACAACGACGATCCGACGGGTATCAAGGTCGAGTTTCGCAACCTGCCGCAGGCGCGGGGTAAGATTCTTATCTATACCCTGTCCGGCGACCTGGTCAAGGAGATCGAATTCGACGGCACGGGCGGCGTGGGGACGGTCAAATGGGACCTGGTCAGCCGCAGCGCGCAGGACGTCACAAGTGGTGTTTACCTGTACGCGGTAGAATCGGAGGATGCGAACTTCGCTCGCTTCGTCGGCAAGTTCGTGGTGATCCGCTAGGGCAAGGAACCGTACTTCAAGGGGTTCAGAAAAACATCGGCGTAAACTCGCTTGTAGCACTCAGCGGGTGGCTAACCTGGCGGCGGCTTCTCATGCCACCGCGTGTTTTCACGTTCCGTGTTCATCGATGCCGATCTTTTTATCCCGGTACTTACGTTTGTCTTCGGGGAAGCGCAGCTGAACGGCCGCGCGGCGGTTGCGTCGATGTACCGGCTACGGGATTCGTTCTACGGATTGCCCGATGACAGGAATCGCTTGATCGAGCGCCTGCAAAAAGAGGCGGTGCACGAACTTGGACACGTGTTCAACCTCGCACACTGCAACAATTATAGCTGTGTGATGCATGCTTCGAACGGCGTCGAAGAAGTAGACCTGAAAAAGGTCACGTTCTGCCGTGGCTGCAGGAACGACCTTGCCGACTCCGCTGCCGCAAACGGCGGTGACCGGGAGGATTAGTCCACGCGACGCGAACGTACGCCAAAGTCCACGTTATCGTTCAGCCAGGCGAAGAAATACGGCTGCTCGTCGAGCGCCTTGTTGGGCAGCAGAATCTTCGAGTCATTCCACGAGGCCATGACCTCCGCGTCCTGAGTCCAGATCTTGACCCTGTGCCGCTTGACCTTGGTCTGCCAGTTCTTTCCGACCACGGCACTTGTGTACAGCAGGCGGATGGTGACGCTCCTGGCCAGCGTTTCCAGTGGTCGGACGACGATGCTGCTGAAATCCGTCTTGCCGTCCTTCTTCACGTCGGGAATCCCGTCGCTGACCATTACGATCGAGATCGGCCGGAGAACCAGGTTCTTGGATCTGACCATGTGGGCCACCTGCTCGAGGAAGGCGTTATAGTCGGTGAAAGGATTGGAATCTGATCTGGGAAACATTTTGCGCAAGGTTGCGGCGATCTCGTCCACAGACTTGTTCTCGAACGTCTGCTTCGGATAAAACGTCTTGGGCTCGTCTTCCCGCGCGCCGCCGATCGAGCTTACGAAGAGAACGTTGGGTATTTCGGCCCCCTGTACGCCGTTGATATGGATGTACAAATAGTTCGCCAGAAACTCCATCGAGTCGTCGAAGTATCCGCCGTTCATGAACGAACCGCTGATATCCACTCCTACGAACATCGATAGACGCGGGTTTGCATTACTGTCCATCTTGCGGATGAAATCACACCCGTTCAACAGCAGAGCGAATGAAACCAACACGGCCGATGCGATCTTGAGTTTTGACATTCTGATTGTCCCCCAATTACGAGTGTTAAGCGTCATCGGACGAATCACCGTCACGGGTATAGCTAGGAACCATAGGCGACCGTTCCGGTTCGCCAGCGGGCGCGGCTGGTCGCGGCGTCGGCTGCGGCCGGCGAGCGGGACGCCCTTGCGACTCCGGTTTGAGCGCACCGCTCCTTTTTGACATGTTCTTGATCAGATTTTCCGAGTATGTGATTGCTTCCATATTCTTGAATGGAATCGGGAACAAGTGACCGGTGATGATGAGCAGGGTGCAGAAGTTCAGCCCCGCGGCCACAATCTGCAGCGGCGGCAGGATAAAGGACGCGAGAAGCTCTTCACCCTTTGCCTGGATCCACGGAGTCTCGGTCTTCATCCTGTCCCAGAATCCCGAAGATATTTCGAGAAACTGGCTCTTGGGACGCTTGCCCTTGGTGGAGACCTTGAGTCCCTTGCCCTGGATGACAGCGAGGATCGTGGGCGTGCCGTGCGCGGCGAAGAGGAACCAGGAGAGACTTCTGATGCCAAACCACACGAAGCAAGAGATGGCCAGGGTCCAGAATATGCCGAGCTCGAAGTTCTCCGAATACTGGGCAAACCAAGGTACGAGTGAATCGACGAACTCACGGTACAGGAATACGACTTCCACAAAAAGGACCACGATCTCAATGGCGCCGATGCCAAGGATGGAGGACATGCTTCGCTTCTTCACCACGTGGACCAGGTTGGATAGCACCGCATAGCTGCCCAGCACCACGAAGAGCAAAAAGACGAACAGAGGAATGCGAATAAACGCCTCCGCCAGCTGCTCACCCGTAATATTCGAGAACGTATCCACAACCAGAGGTGCCGTGACGTAAGTGAAAATCGTCGTTTCAATCAAGCACCAGCCCAGGGTCAGAAACACCGCAATCCACGGGATTGGCGACCGTATGACCTGCTGGGCGACCCGTCGCACGAGCTCGAACGGAGCAAAGAGCACGTCCTGGATGATGGTCCACACCGCGAGAATGAGGAACCGCGTGAGCCCGAGAGTGGCGGCAAGCAGATTCAACGCCATTTTGAAGACGCCGCCCCAAAAAGAAAAAATGGATTTGCCGAGATCCCACCAGGTGATAAAAAGATTGGTAACGAATTCCCGGCGGTTCTGCCTGACGGGCACCGTTAGCAAGCAGGCCACGCTGGCCCAGCAGCCCACAATGATGGCGCACACGGGCAACAGCAGGAACAGGCGTTTGGTGAGCATTAACCACGCCTGATCGCCAGCTCCCCAGGCAAACTTCATGAAGGCGTCCTGGAAAAACATCGGAAAAAAGAGAATCGACAGGATGAATTTCACAGCACCACTGGTTCCATTTAGCATAGCTTGGCTCTCCTGTTGTGGCGGCTCGCGAGCGTTCCGCATCGCTGGTATGGATCGACACCGATCCTGAATCCCCGCCAGTGAGCGAATTCAAATTCAGTATAGAGTTGCACGTCGCCGCATATTCCATGCCCAAGCGGGTGAACTGTAGAGAATGAGGGAGCGTGGGGTATCAAGGTTTCCCGTATGGCTCGTTCGTACCCAGGGGCGGGGGCGGGAGCGCGCGGGTCACGAAACCCAAATTGCACTAAGTCCTTTCAACCAGATGCCCGCGGTCACATGGCCCTCCCCGCGGCGCGGGCGCACTCGTTTGTTGACACACACAGCGTTCTCCTCTATCTTTCGGAGTCGGGAAACAACATGAATCAATCGCCACAAGATAAACTGTTGTTTAGTGTTGCCGGCGCCCGGGGCATTGTAGGCAAGGCGCTGAACGTCCAGGTCGTCACCCGGCTGGGCCTGGCCTTCTGCTCGACACTGCCGCCGGGAGCGATCGTTGTGGGGCGCGACACCCGTCCTTCCGGCGAATCGCTCATGAGTGCCGCGGCGGCCGCGGTCACCGCGTTGGGACGCGAATGCGTCACCCTCGGCATCGCCACCACGCCCACCGTGGAGATGGCGGTAGAAAAACTCGGTGCCGCCGGCGGGATCGTTGTAACAGCGAGCCACAACGGAGCGGAATGGAATGCGCTGAAATTTCTCGACACGCGCGGAATCTTTATCGATCAGGCCACCGGTGACCGGGTTTACGAGGCTTACAAGAAGGATAGCCACGAATTCGTCGGCGCGCTCGCTGCGGGAACGATCACCCAGTACGAACGCGCGACCAGCGACCATATCGACGCGATCCTGGGCCTGCATGCGGTAGACGTGGAGCGGATAATGCGCCGTCGTTTCAAGATCGTTCTCGACTGTGTCAACGGGGCGGGAAGCGTGATCGCGCCGGACCTGCTCGAGGCGTTGGGGGTCACGGTCATCCGGCTGCACTGCAACACCGACGGGGATTTCCAGCGCGATCCCGAGCCGCGTGCCGAGAATATCCGAGAGTTGGCCGAAAAGGTGCATGAAGAGGGGGCGGACCTGGGGTTTGCCCTTGATCCTGACGCGGATCGTCTGGCGCTGGTGGACGAGAAGGGAACGGCGCTCAATGAAGAGTACACCCTGGCGTTGGCTGTGGATCAGGTGCTCGAGACCGAGAAAAAAGGCCCTGTGGTGGTCAATCTGAGCACGTCGGCGCTGATCGACTGGGTGGCGAGCCGGCACCAAGCGACGGTGTCGCGCACGCCGGTGGGTGAGGCGATGGTGGTGGATCGGATGTTGAAAGACCTCGCGACGATAGGCGGCGAGGGCAACGGCGGCGTAATCTACCCCGAGCTGCATCCCGGCCGGGACGCGATGCTGGGGATGGTCCTGGTGTTGCAACTGCTGGCGGGGCGGGGCAAGTCGCTGCGCGATCAGATCAACCAGTACCCGACGTTCTTCATGACCAAGGAGAAGATCGACCTCGCCGGCGAATTCTCCGTATCACGGATTTCGGGCTTAATCGGCGACTTCGAACCTGCTACAATTAGTACGGAAGACGGTATCAAGGCCATCTTCGACGACGGCTGGTGTCACATCAGGCTTTCCAACACAGAAGGTCTGGTGCGTATTATCGCCGAGTCGATGTCGTCAGCGCGAACGGAGGCGCTGCAGGGGATTGCCCGCCAGGCCCTCGATAGAGCCTGGGGCACCGGCCCATCGGTCCAGGAGTGAAATATGTGCGGGATCGTCGGATACATAGGGGAAAGCCAGGCGCTGCCCATCCTCATGGAGGGGCTCAAACGTCTGGAGTATCGGGGTTACGACTCGGCGGGTGTTGCCATTCTCAATAATGGAAGCATCCTGCTAGAAAAGACCAAAGGAAAGATCGCCGACCTCGAGAAGCACATCGCCGACAAGGAATGCCCGGGTACCATCGGGGTGGCCCACACGCGGTGGGCCACGCACGGCGAGCCCAGCACCGTCAACGCCCATCCGCACCTGGACTGCTCCGGTACCATCGCCGTCGTCCACAACGGTATCATCGAAAACTACCAACTCATCAAGACCCATCTCGAACAAAAGGGCCACAAGTTCATCACGGATACGGATACCGAAGTCCTCGCCCACCTCATCGAGGATTTCTATGACGGCCCATTGGAGGACGCCGTCCAAAAGGCAGTCGCGCAGATCGAAGGAACGTACGGCCTGGTCGTGCTTTCGAAGAAGGAGCCCGGCAAGCTGGTCGGTGTCCGTAACGGGAGTCCCCTTGTCGTCGGCATCGCCGATCGTGAGCATTTCCTTGCGTCGGACGTGTCCGCCATTCTCAAGCATACCCGCCAGGTGGTTTATCTCGACGACAAGGAAATGGTCATCGTGAAACCGACCGGGTTCAAGACAATGACCATCGAGAATGTCGCGGTGAACAAGGCAATAGAACAGGTCGACTGGGACCTCGAAATGATCGAGAAGGGTGGGTTCGCACATTTCATGCTCAAAGAGATCTTCGAGCAGCCCGAGACCATACGAAACGCCATGCGCGGGCGCCTCGTCTACGATACCGGTGAGGCCCACTTCGGCGGCCTGCACGCCGTCGAGCCCGATCTTCGCAAGCTCAAACGCCTTGTGCTGCTCGCGTGCGGGACCAGCTGGCACGCGGGGCTGATCGGTGAGTATATGATAGAGGAACGGGCCCGGGTACCCGTCGAGGTGGAATACGCATCGGAGTTCCGCTACCGCAATCCCATCATCGATCGCGGCACCATGACGCTGGCGATCAGCCAATCCGGTGAGACCATCGACACGCTGGAGGCGATGCGCGAAGCCAGGCGAAAGGGTTCGACGGTCCTGGGTATCTGTAACGTCGTGGGCAGCACGATCGCCCGCGAGTCCGACGGTGGTGTCTACACACACGCGGGGCCGGAGGTGGGCGTCGCGTCGACCAAAGCCTTTACTTCGCAGATAAGCGTGCTGAGCCTGTTCGCGCTCCTCCTGGGTCGGACGCGCGGGATGTCCCGGACTCGCGGCCAGGAAATCATTGACGCCCTGTACCGGATTCCCGAGCAGGTTCAGCAGATACTCGACCAGAACGACCAGATCTATGAGATTGCGAAAGCCTACTGCAACGATACGAATTTTCTGTATCTCGGTCGCGGCGCTAATTTCCCGATTGCTTTGGAGGGGGCCCTGAAGCTAAAGGAAATATCGTATATGCACGCCGAAGGCTACCCCGCCGCCGAGATGAAACACGGGCCCATTGCGCTGATCGACAAGAATATGCCGGTGGTGGTAATCTGTCCGAAGGATAACGCGTACAACAAGATCCTCGGTAATATTGCCGAAGTCAAAACACGCAAAGGCCGCCTGGTCGTCATCGCCAACGAAGACGACGTTGAAGCGACCAAGGTTGCCGACCACGTCATTACGATCCCTGAGACGCTCGATATGCTTTACCCGATTCTAACCGTGATACCCCTGCAGCTGCTCGCCTACCACATCGCGGTGCTGCGCGGGTGCGACGTAGACCAGCCCAGGAACCTCGCGAAGAGCGTCACCGTCGAGTAGCCATGAAGAAGATCGTTAGCACTGACAGCGCTCCCGCTGCCCTCGGTCCCTACAGCCAGGCAGTGGACACCGGCGATCTGGTATGGGTGTCCGGCCAGGTTCCGCTGGACCCGGTGTCCGGCCGGATAGAGGCGCCGGATATCGTCACCCAGACCCGGCAGTCGCTGGAGAACGTCAAGGCTATCCTGGAGGCTGCGGGGTTGGGCCTGACGGATGTTGTCAAGGCGACGGTATTTCTCCAATCGCTGTCCGACTTCAAGGCGATGAATGCCGTGTACGCCGAGTACTTCACAGAGGATCCGCCCGCGCGCGCCACCGTAGAGGTCGCGGCCCTGCCCCTCGGAGCGATGGTGGAAATCGAGGCGGTCGCCAGGCGCCGGTCCTAGCCTTTGCGCTTCTGTGTGACCCCGGGTCTTGTTATAATCCCGCAATTCCATTATTTTTGCCTCGTATGGGAATGGATGGGTCCTGGTGGGCCTCAGGGACTTCAAATCCCTTTGTTGGTCGTTTAAAGCGGCCTGGGTGGGTTCGATTCCCACACATTCCCGCCACTTTTAGTCGGACCGGTGACCTTAATGAAAGCGTACGGGATTCTATTGGTGGCGCTCCTACTGGCGGCGAATGTTGCATCGGCCGGTCCGCGGAGGGCGGATGCGGACCCCGCTTTCACCTGGACCTCCCTCGACACGTTGGAACGATCGGCGCCGGACCGATCCGAACAAGTACGGCTCAAGTCGGACATGGCGGCGCTGGGAACGCCCGAGATTGCTGGCACGCGGAAGTGGGAGCGGCAAAAATCGGCCAAGGTTGCGTTCTTCTCCAGCATGGTGGCGCCCGGGCTCGGGCAGACGTACAATGGTCGGCGTATCAAGACGGCGATAATGGTGGGACTCGCCACTTTTTATGCGACCCGGGCGATCACGGAAAACCGGTTCAAGGTAGCGCGGAGGAAAGTACGTGACACGTTTCCGGTGGGAAGTCTGAGTTGGAAAGAGGAGAATCTGTTCGTCGAGTTTCACAGGGAGACCTCGCTGGATTTTGTGTGGTTCTTCGGGGCCGCGTGGCTGATCGGCGTACTGGACGCGTTCGTGGACGCCCACCTCTTTGATGTACGCTCCGTGGATCCCGCGATCATTCGTAGGTCGAACAACAACTATGTGGGTCTGGGCGTAAGGTTTTGAGGAAGAATTCATTCGGCCGGACATGAGCACTGCACAATCACAAATACGAAACTTCTGTATCATCGCCCATATCGATCACGGCAAATCGACTCTCGCCGACCGTTTCCTGGAAATGACGGGTACGCTGAACAAGAACCAGATGCGTGAACAGGTGCTCGATACCATGGACCTGGAACGGGAGCGGGGCATTACCATCAAGAGCCATCCCATTCGAATGGACTACACGGCCCAGGGTGGCGAGGTTTTTGTTTTCAACCTGATCGATACGCCGGGTCACGTCGACTTCACGTACGAAGTGTCGAGAAGCCTGGCCGCGTGCGAGGGAGCGATACTTGTGGTCGACGCCGTGCAGGGCGTTCAGGCCCAGACCCTGTCGAACCTGTACCTGGCCGTCGAGCACGGGCTCGAAGTGATCCCCGTGATCAACAAGATCGACCTGCCGAACGCGCGGGTTGATTACGTAAAAAGCCAGATCACGAGCGTCATCGGCGGCGGCGAAGCGGATATCCTGACGGTGAGCGCACGGGACGGCACCGGCGTCGAGGAACTCATGAGGGCGATTATCGATCGGGTACCGGTTCCCGCCGGTGACCCGAGTGCCCGGCTCAAGGTCCTCGTCTTCGATTCTTTCTTTAACCCGTATAAAGGCGCCGTTGTTTACGTGCGGGTTTTCGACGGTACTCTCCGCAACAGCGATGTCATTCGCCTGATGGCGAACAACAAGGTTTTCGAATCCATGGAATTGGGTTTTTTTCGACTTGAGATGGTGGCGAGCAAGCAGCTTGTGGCCGGCGAAGTTGGGTACATCCACACGGGAATCAAGTCGCTGCGCGATACGAACGTTGGGGACACGATCACACTGGATGCGGAGCCCTGTCCGGAGCCTCTGCCCGGGTTCAAAGAGATTAAATCGATGGTGTTCAGTGGACTTTACCCGATGGACGCTGACGACTACGACAATGTGCGCGAGGCCCTGGAAAAACTTCAGCTGAACGACTCGGCCTTCAGCTTCGAACCGGAGAGCTCGGTGGCGCTGGGCTTCGGGTTTCGGTGCGGCTTCCTGGGGCTGCTGCACATGGAGGTCATCCAGGAGCGGCTCGAGCGCGAGTACTCACTGGGCCTCATCACGACAATGCCGAACGTGAAGTACAGGGTCATAAAGAAGGACGGCGACGTGCTGGAGGTCGAGAATCCGGCCGCGTTTCCGTCCGTGGGCGAGATCGAGCGCATCGAGGAGCCCTACGTGAGGGCCGATGTCATGGTCCCTGGCGAATTTGTGGGCGGGATAATGAAACTAAACCAGGAAAGACGCGGTACTTATATAGAGCTGGAGTACCTGAGTGAGGACCGGGCCCGCCTGAGCTACGAGCTTCCGCTGGCCGAAATACTGGTTGACTACTACGATCGTCTGAAGAGTATCACTAGGGGCTACGGGAGTCTCGACTACGAATTCATAGGTCACCGCGCAGGTGACCTGGTGCGACTGGATATCGCCCTCAACGGAGACCCGGTGGACGCGCTGTCGGTCATCATTCACCGCGACAAGGCGTTTCATCTCGGCAGGGAATTGTCCTCGCGGTTGAAGGAGGTCATTCCCAGGCAGCTCTACGACGTGGCGATCCAGTCTGTAGTTGGAACGCGCGTGATCGCGCGCACCAACATAAAAGCGCTGCGCAAGAATGTCACAGCCAAATGCTACGGTGGTGATATTACGCGCAAACGAAAGCTGTTGGACAGGCAGAAGGAAGGCAAGAAGAGGATGAAGATGGTAGGCCGCGTCGAAGTCCCACAGGAAGCGTTCCTGGCCGTATTGAAGGTGAACAGGTCAGGTTGACAGCATATAGAGAAGAGGATGGCATGTTTGGAGCAGGCAGGAAAAGCGCAAAGCAGAACAAGTCGGTTCTAAGAGAGTACACGGAAATCATCCTGATGGCGGTATTCCTGGCGTTCTTCGTACGAACGTTTTTTGTGCAGGCCTTCAAGATACCTTCGGAGTCGATGGAGCAGACGCTGCTGGTCGGCGATTTTCTTTTCGCGAACAAGTTCATTTACGGCGCAAAGCTGCCCTTGGCAGGCAAACGCCTGCCGGCGGTTCGCGAACCGCGTCCCGGCGATATCATAATCTTCAAATACCCGGGCGATCAGCATACCGACTACATCAAGCGCTGTGTGGCCGTGGAGGGACAGACGGTGGAACTCAAGGGGCGCCAGCTCTACGTCGACGGAGAATTGCAGGATGAGCGATACGCCCAGTACTTTCACGGTTCGAAGTATGGGCCGTACACGGTCCCCGAGGGACACATCTTCATGATGGGTGACAACCGTGACAACAGCGCCGACAGCCGCGTGTG
>JAZGDW010000253.1:0-2061 GCA_036478295.1 Candidatus Krumholzibacteriia bacterium | reverse complement strand
ACGGCCTTCTTCGCTGCCACCAGCGCCTCGCTTGAGGATCTCTCGCGAGATTGGGTGCTGACATACACGACATCCAAGACGTGGACGTTCGCCAGTGCAGCATAAGCTTGAGAAAAGTCGGGGTCCGAGTCTATCGCACGACGGAATTCTTGCCGCGCCCGATCGTTTTTGTCGTCGGTGAACTGATAGAAATGCCATAGCCCCCGTTGAAAATGATCCCAGGCGTGGATGTTCTCCGGCGGCTTGCGCCTGGCCTGCTCGCGTTCCACATGGCCCAACTCAGGCTCGATTGTGCCGACGATTGTGTTGGTGATCTCGTCCTGCACCGCGAAGATGTCCGCGAGCTCGCGGTCGTAGCGCTCGGCCCAGACCTGTTTGCCGGTGGTGGCGTCGACGAGCTGGGCAGTGATGCGGACCCTGTTCCCGGCCCGGCGGACACTGCCCTCGAGAACGTAGCGGACTCCCAGATCCTCGGCCACCCGCCTGGCCTCGACGGTGCGGTCGCGGTACGTGAAGCTCGCGTTGCGCGAAATCACGAAGAACCAGTGAAATCGGGACAACGCAGTGATGATGTCCTCGGCGATGCCGTCGACGAAGTAATCTTGCTCTGCGTCGCCGCTCATGTTTTTAAACGGTAGTATGGCTATCGTAGGCTTCTCCGACACCGTGGAACGGGATGGGGCTTGTTCTAGTCCAGGAGCGGCGGGTGCGACCGACGCTGCCACTGCCTCGTCCTCCACAACTTCCGACATGAACCGAAATCCCCTTCGCGGGAAAGTCCTTATCAGTCGCTGAGCCTTACCGTCGTCTCCGAGCGCCGTGCGTGCCGCACTGATTCGGCTGCTCATCGTTGCGTCGGAGACTATGCGACCGTCCCAAACAGATTCGATGAGTTCGTCTTTGGTGACGACGCGCTCTCGGTTCTCGATGAGGTAGACGAGAAGACTGAAGACCTGGGGCTCGACCTCAATCTGAGAATTAGCGCGGCGGAGCTCAAGGCGTTGGGGGTCCAGTGTGAGGTCCAAAAACCGGTACATCGGCTAGCTATCCTACAGGAAACGCGAAATCACAAGGGTTCCTGAAGGAAAAATCAGGGCGGCCTTCAAGCGGCCAGCGGCGTCCCTTCGTAGCATGGCGCCAATCAATATTGCTGGAGGCCACAGATGAACCAGGAAACACAGATTCGGCGCAACCCCGACGGTTCGATCGATACCAAGTATTACCTGGGAAAGGGCCGCGACTGCCGCAGCCGGTCCGCTCTCCGCGTCGTGGCCCGGGCACGCCTCGCATTAGGTCGAGGTCTGCCGAAGACCACGAACACCTTGAACGGGATCGTTGGTCTACACCGAAACCCCTTATCTGGAAGCGCAACCCTATCGAGATAACCGGAGGACGCATCAATTGTCCCCCCCGGGTAACGAACCGAAGTGCCCCTGCGCCCATGGCTGCCGTTGGGCGTAAAGCAGACGCAATCCGCAAAAAAAGACGCTCAGGACGTCCGTTCGGTAGGATTTCAAACGCAGACACGACCCGGCTCGGGCGGGGTTTGAACGGCAGGACAGACCGCTCAGGCCCAGGCCTCCGCCTACAGCGCTTCGCTCTCTCCCACGGCCAGACGGTGGCTCGCCGCCAGGAGGCCTTCGCGCAACGCGTCATAGTCCGCGACGGCGGGGTACTGGGGAAATTCCTTGGCGACGTTTTCGGGCGCCCGAAACAGGAAACCCGCGTCCGCCTCCGCCAGCATGGACGTGTCATTGTAGGAATCGCCCGCCGCAAAAACCGTAAATTTCAGTTTCTTGAACGCCGCGACCGCGGCCCGTTTGTGGTTTCGCATGCGCAGGCGGTAGTTGACGATCTGTCCTGTGTCGGAAATCTCCAGGCGATGGCACAGCAAGGTGGGCCAACCGAGTTGGCGCATCAGGGGCTGGGCAAACTCGTAAAACGTGTCGGAAAGGATGACGAGCTGATAACGCTCGCGCACCCAGTCGCTGAACTCCTTCGCCCCCGGCAGGGGGGAGATGTCCTCGATCACCGACTGAATCTTTCCGATCGCCAGGTCGT
>JAZGDW010000252.1:0-6431 GCA_036478295.1 Candidatus Krumholzibacteriia bacterium | reverse complement strand
ACCCCGCGGCACGTTTCACGGGTTCGCAGAACAATTTCTTGACCATCATGGGCCAGGAGGCCGGTCACCGCTGGGGGGCGTTTATGAATTTCAACGACTCGACGGGGACGGTCAGTAACATGATTCTGGGGCGCTCCAACGCGCACTGGAGCTACTACGTAGACGTCGACCACTCGTGTCTCGAGGGAGGGAATTGGCAACCCGTGTCGGGGACGCTCTTCACGACACCCACCATGATCGATTTCTTCGGCGACATCGACCAGTACACGTTTGGGCTGCGGACACCCGAGGAAGTCTCGGAGATGTTCTACGTGAGCAGTCCCACCAACGACCTGCCGCAGAACCGGGCCAATGGCACGCCGCCGCAGGGCACCAACGCCAGCGGGGTTCCGATATTCGTAACCATCGACGATATCATCGCCGCCGAAGGGCCGCGCCTGCCCACCGAGGCCGCCGAAAACAAGGACCTCAGGCAGGCGTTCATCCTCATCCATCAGAACGGCACCACACCCACGTCGGCCGAACTGGCGAAGGTCGCGAGTTTTCGCCGCGCGTGGGAGGACTATTTCGAGGTGTCGGTGGGCGGGCGCATCACCTGCAATACCAGTATCACCCAGGATTTTCCCATCGCCACCATCCGCGGACGCATCACCGATGCGCTGACCACGCTGACCGTCGACGACGTGTTTGTAACCTCCGTGGAGCGCAGCTTCACACAGTTCATTCCCGGGGGCGGCCGCTACACGTTCCGTTACATGGCCGATGCGGGCTCGGGGACAGCGGAGAGTGTTACCGTCACTTTTTTTGCGGCCGGCTACGCGTTCAAGACGGTGACGGCGACCATCGATTACGGGACCGATCTCGTCCTGGACTGCAAACTCGACCCGATTCCCGTCGGGATCCACGACGGGGGCGGCGCACCGCTCGCCACGTCGCTGCTGCCCAACGTGCCGAATCCGTTCAACCCCGTCACTTCCATCCACTACATGCTCTCCGCGCCCGGCTTCGTGCGCGTGGGCGTGTACGATGTCGCCGGCAAGCGGGTGCGCAGCCTGGTAGTGAGGCAGGAGGCGGCCGGTCCGCACTCCGTCGTGTGGGACGCGCGCGACGACCGGGGTCGGCCTGTGACCTCGGGCGTATACTTCATCCGCCTCGAGACCGGCACAGGCGTGCAGACCCGCAAGGCCGTTTTACTCAAATGAGAAACGGCGACGGGCAGCGGAATCAACGCTTGACTTCACAACGCCGTTCGATAAAAGGTCTGTCAATCCCTTGACGGGCCAGTAGGCCTCTGAACGTTCTGACGACGTACGCGGGTGTACCGGACGGATGACCGAAGTCACTACATTCACAGTCTTCACGTACGCGTGTCTTACCGCGATCGTCACGGGGTTCGGTGCCCTGCCGTTCTTATTCGTGCCGAACATGACCCGCCGCTGGCTCGGTATCTCGAATGCCATCGCCGTGGGGCTGATGCTTGCCGCGAGCTTCAGTCTCATTTATGAAGGCATCGGCTACAGCCTCTTCCGGGTGATTACCGGCCTGCTGCTCGGGCTCATCTTTATCCGGGTGACGCAGGTCAAGCTGTCCCGTTACGAGCACCTCCGCATCGGCAATCTGGGCGGCATCGATGCGCGCAAAGCGTTTCTCATCATCGGTGTCATGACCATGCATTCATTCACCGAAGGCGTCGGCGTCGGGGTGTCCTTCGGCGGCGGCGAGGAACTCGGGCAGTTCGTCAGCGCGGCGATCGCGATCCACAATATCCCGGAAGGCCTCGCGATCTGCCTGGTGGTCATCCCCCGTGGGATGACCGTGGTCCGCGCGGCGCTGTGGGCGGTCCTCTCCAGTTTGCCGCAGCCACTGACGGCCGTTCCGGCGTTTGCGTTCGTCGAAGCGTTCACGCCGTTCCTCGCCGTGGGGTTCGGGTTTGCGGCGGGTGCGATGATCTGGATGGTGTTCTCGGAGCTAGTGCCCGAGGCGGTCGAGGACAGTTCGCCCAACACGGTGGGCGTTACGGTAACGCTGTCCGTAGCCTTGATGATTATTTTCCAGGAAATCATCCGTTCGTGAGCCCTGGGGGCCACGGGTTGTCGGCCCGGCCCGCCGGCCCGCGGACGAATGACTAACGCCCGGTGACCACCGGCCTGCTGGCGAGTGGCTACCGCCCGGTGACCGCCGGCCCGGTCTGTGGTATGCTGGTCCGAAAATCCTCTTGTTGGCAATATCCCCCGGAGTTGAGCATGGTAGCCACACGACCCCGTCCCGTCGCCCGATCCTCGTCGCGGCGCTTTGCTTTTGCTTTTTTAATGCTGGTCGCTGTGTTGGCTTTGCTCGTCGCGGGGCAATCCCTCGCGACGGATGACCGGGCCGTCATTAACGGGCTGCTCGACAACTGGCACCACGCCGCCTCTGTCGCCGATGAAAAGGCGTTCTTCGGTCTGCTCGATACCGACGCCATATATCTTGGCACCGATGCAAGCGAGCGCTGGACAAAGAGTGAGTTCAGAGAATGGGCGCGGCCTCACTTTCAGCGTGAGTCTGCGTGGACGCTCGAGCCCCACGATCGCACCGTGTATCTGTCGGGGGATGGACGTATGGCGTGGTTCGAAGAGTATCTCGACACGAGGATGGGGGATTGCCGGGGGTCCGGGGTAATGGTGAAGACGCGCGCCGGCTGGAAACTCTCGCACTATGACCTGGCGCTCACCGTGCCCAACGACAAGATCAACGGGTTGATCGAACTGATCAGTGGATCCAGCGACGTGTCCGTGCGGCGACGGCAAGACGCGATACGGCGGCTGATCGAGAGGCTGTTCGATGGCATGCGCGCGGGGCATGGTGTGGCGGTACGGTCGGTGTTCGCTTCCGGCGCGACAATCACGCGGACGGACGACGAAACGGGCCGGCAGTCGGTCACCGTGGACGAGTTCGTGAGCGCGGTGAGGGCGCCTCGTGACAAGGTGTGGGACGAGCGGATTTGGGACCTGCAGATTCGGGTCGACGGCGACCTCGCCAGCGCGTGGGCAAAGTACGCGTTCTATGTGGGAGCTGACCTCAGCCACTGCGGCGTGGACTCGTTCGAACTTCTGCGCGATGTGGACGGATGGAAGATCGTCCACCTCCTGTACACGCGGCGCCACGAGGGATGCAGCCCGCCACCGGAGAACTGAACCACCGTCGATGACTGAGAAAGGGTTGCCATGAGTTCGCGCGCGGGTGGTCGCGATGACAAAACAGGGACACCGTCGCTGGCCAGCGTGCGCGAGGTGTTCAAAAACCTCATCTGGCCGCGGCGCGGGCTGCTTGCGTTCGGCCTGGTGCTGATCATCATCAACCGGCTGTCGGGGCTGGTCCTGCCGGGGTCGACGAAATTTCTTATCGATACGGTCATCGGCCAGAGCAAGGTGTCGGTGCTGCCGCTCTTGCTGGTTGTGGTCGGTGGGGCGCTGATCGTCCAGTCGATCACATCGTTCTTTCTTACCCGCATGCTGAGCGTGGAGGCCCACCGGCTGATCAAGCAGCTCCGTGTGCAAGTCCAGAGGCAGATCATCCACCTGCCCGTGCGGTTTTTCGACAACAACAAATCTGGCTCGCTGGTGTCTCGCATCATGACGGACGTGGAGGGGGTGCGTAACCTGGTGGGCACCGGCCTCGTGCAACTCGTGGGCGGCGTACTGACTTCGGTGGTGGCGCTGGGGCTGCTCATCAGCATCAACGCCCGCATGACGCTGTACGTGCTGCTGCCCCTGGGAATCTTCGGCGTGATATCCATGAAGGCGTTTTCATTTATCCGGCCGATCTTCCGGACGCGGGGCGCCATTCACGCCGACGTGACCGGTCGCCTCACCGAATCACTGGGAGGGATCCGGGTGATCAAGGGGTTTCACGCGGAAGGGAGGGAGGCCGAGGTATTCGAGAGCGGCGCCGAGCGCATCTTTCAGAATGTCCGGAGTTCGCTGACCGCGACCAGCGTTGTGACGAGTTCGGCGACCCTGTTGATGGGTCTGGGCAGCATCATCATCATGGGTCTGGGTGGCACCATGATCGTTCGCGGCGACATGACAATAGGTGATTTCTTCGCCTTCACTCTCTACCTGGCGTTTCTGGTCGCCCCGATCATACAGATGAGCAATATCGGTACGCAGATCACGGAGGCGTTCGCCGGGCTCGATCGTATGGAAGAAATCCTTCACATGAAGAGGGAAGGCGCGGACGAAACCCGCACCATCGAGCTGCGGGAAATCGTCGGTGACATTCGTTTCGAAAACGTTTCTTTTGCCTACGACGAGGGGCGGGAAGTTTTGAGCGACATCACGTTCGACGCGCCCGCGGGTTCGGTCACCGCCTTCGTCGGCAGCTCCGGCTCCGGCAAGACGACGCTGGCGGGGCTCGCCGCATCGTTTCTCACACCGAGTGCAGGAACGATTCGTGTTGACGGCCACGATCTTCGCGAGATTGCGCTGGATAGTTATCGCCGCGGACTGGGGGTCGTGCTGCAGGACGAGTTTCTTTTCGAGGGGACGATTCGGGATAACATCCTCTTCGGCCGACCCGATGCCGACGACGCCGCGCTCACCGAGGCGGTCAATGCCGCGCATGTGAAGGAGTTCGCCGACCGTTTCGAAGAGGGTCTCGACACGGTCATCGGCGAGCGGGGCGTCAAACTGTCGGGCGGACAGAGGCAGCGCGTCGCCATCGCGCGCGCTCTCCTGGCCGATCCCAAGATCCTGATTCTCGACGAGGCGACATCGAGCCTCGATACGGAGAGCGAGCTCTTTATCCAGGAGAGTCTCGACCGCTTGCTGCAAGGACGGACCACGTTTGTCATCGCCCACCGCCTGAGCACGATCCGCCGGGCGGACGTCATCCTCGTAATCGAGAACGGGCGGATCGCGGAGCGCGGCGACCACGACTCGCTCATCGCCGCCAGGGGGCGCTACCACCAGCTCTACACTTACCAGGCTCGGATCTGATGGAACCCCTACGGGCGGCGGCGAGAATTCAATGGAACCCACGCCGCGGAATGTGGATAATGGCGGGGCGGCCTTTCCACACATGCGAAACAGAGACGGTAAGGGCGGCGCGCGACCATTAACCGAAGGAGAATGCGATGACCAAAGCGAGCGCGCGGCACATTCTCGTGGAAACCAAGGAGCAATGCGAACTGCTCAAGACCGAGTTGGACAAAGGAGCCGACTTTGCCGAGCTCGCGAAGAAGCATTCCCTGTGCCCGTCCGGACTGCAAGGTGGGGAATTGGGTGAGTTCGCACCCGGCCAGATGGTCAAAGAATTCGACCAGGTGGTTTTCGGGGAAGAGGTGGGCAAGACCCACGGCCCGGTCAAGACGGACTTTGGGTACCATCTCATCGAAGTTACGAGCCGCAAGGGGCCGTAGTGGTGGAGCGGCAAGCTGGCCGCCGGCGTATCGTCACTCGACTGGGACGGCCGCGACGATCGTGGTCACAGGGTGGCGAGCGGCGTGTATCTTCTCCGTGTGGCGGCGGGCTCCACCGTTCGAACGCTGAAATTGACCTTGCTGAAATGACGAACCGCGGCGGCCCGAGGCGGAAAGCGGCTGAAGATAATGGTTGACAACATTATCGCTCCCTGGTATATTGCAGCACTAAGAATACACCAGCAGGAAAAATGGTGCATTCTTTGGCACCAGAGAACACCATAAGGAGGACCTGGGTCACAAGCCCGGGCTTTTTTTTTGGGGGGAAGGTGCCGTTTCGTGACCGGATTGGCCGGTGCAGCCGTGGGTCGGCGCTTGCCAGGACGGCGCACCCAACGCGGCGGGGTTACACCGCGGGAAATGCGTGTCGGTAGGTACGGCAACACCGGACTCCGACTTGGCAACATACTTAGGAGGAGTGCGGAATGCGTACTACTGGAATCGTGAAATGGTTCGACGAGACTAAGGGCTTCGGGTTTATCACGCCCGAGAATGGTGAGAAGGACTGCTTCGTGCATCACTCCGCCATTCAGGGCGAGGGTTTCAAGACGCTCGCCGAAGGCGAAAAGGTCGAGTTCGAAATCGTTAACAACGATAAAGGTCCGGCGGCGGAGAACGTCACCAAACTTAGCGAGTAAAGCGACGGTCGCCGTTTGGGCGAAACGAATGTTGGCCACCCCGAGTGGATCGGGGTGGCCTTTCGCTTGCGGATTCCTGGCGATTTGGTATACCCTTGGCTGGAAGGGAGGTGTAGATGGCCAAAGAAGAAAAGCAGGAGTACGAGGGAACCGTGACGGAGGTCCTCCGCAACTCGAATTTTCGCGTCAAGCTGAACAACGGGCACATCGTTCTCGCGACGATTGCCGGCAAGATGAGACGCTTCCGTATCCGCGTGCTCCGGGGCGACCGGGTTACCATCGAGGTATCGGCCTACGACCTGACCCGGGGACGAATCACATTTCGGCACAAGAAC
>JAZGDW010000251.1:0-11074 GCA_036478295.1 Candidatus Krumholzibacteriia bacterium | reverse complement strand
GGCAAAGGCTACAGACCGAGCGAACACCGTTGGGGCATGGCAATCGATATAAACAAGTGCATCGGGTGCGGCCGTTGTGTCGAGGCCTGCAAAAACGAAAACGGCGTACCCAAAGATCCTTTCTTCTTCAGAACCTGGGTCGAACGGTACCGCATCGAATTCGATGGTGAGGTGGTCGTAGACAGTCCCAACGGCGCCATGAAGAGTTTCGGGTACGAGGCCACCGAAAAGGATACCATCCGGAGCTTTTTCGTTCCCAAACTGTGCAACCATTGCGACAATCCGCCGTGCGTTCAGGTCTGTCCGGTCGGGGCGACGTTCAAGACTCCCGACGGCGTTGTCCTGGTCGACTCCGACTACTGTATCGGCTGCCGTTACTGCATCCAGGCGTGCCCGTACGGCGCGCGTTTCCTCAACCCGGAGACTCGCACGGCCGAGAAGTGCACTTTCTGCTACCACCGTATCGTAAAAGGGCAGGTACCGGCTTGCGTCGAAGTATGCCCCACTCAGGCCAGGGTGTTTGGTGAACTCGACAAGAAGGCGAGTCCACTGACGAGGTTTATGCGTATGAACAAGATTGGAGTCTTGAAGCCATCGCTCAACACCGAGCCCAAGGTTTTCTACGCGAATCTGGACCGGGAGGTGAATTAACCTTGGGAGGAGTCGTTGAACACCTGGCAGGTATTATGAAAGAGATTTCGGGGTACATTTACCCCAATGAGATCGAGCTGCACTGGAGCATCCTCATCGTGGTCTATCCGTACGTGACGGGTCTGGTCGCGGGCGCGTTCATCCTCGCATCGCTGGTCAAGGTGTTCAACGCCACCGAGGTGAAACCCGTGTACCGCTTGTCGCTCCTAACAGCGCTGGCCTTTCTCCTGGTGGCCCCGCTACCGCTGGTCGCCCACCTGGTCCATCCGGAGAAATCATTCGAGATATTCCTGACTCCCAACAAGAGTTCCGCGATGGCGATGTTCGGTTTTGTCTACGCGTGGTACTTGATGGCCGTCTTGCTGCTCGAAATCTGGTTTGATTACAGAAGAGACATCATCCTCTGGGCCAGGGCCGAACGGGGGCCACGAAAGTGGCTTCACAGGGCGCTCTCGCTCTTTTCATCCGATATATCCGAACGTGCCATGCGATTTGACAGGAAGGCTGCGAAAGTGCTGACCATCATCGGCATACCTTCCGCATTTCTGCTGCACGGCTACGTGGGCTTCATCTTTGGCTCGGTCAAGGCAAACCCCTGGTGGTCGAGTGTGCTCATGCCCATCGTTTTTCTGTTCTCCGCAATCGTCTCCGGCATCGCGCTGGTGCTGCTCATATACATGATCGTGACGCCGTTGCGCTCAAGGGTGGTCGATATGATCTGCCTGGACAAGCTTGCCAGCTTTCTCTTCTATGCGATGATCGTGGACTTCTCCCTGGAGCTACTTGACTTCGTGCACCGCGTGTACGAATCGGAGGAATCCATCAAGATCATCAGCACGCTCGTGTCGGGCAAACTGTTTGTCAGCCTCGTGGTCATCCAGCTGCTCATCGGCATGTTGATACCCCTGTTTGCGATCGCGGCGATAAAGCTCTCAAAGGCGCCGGGCGAGTTGAGAAAACTGGTTTACTTTGTCTCTGCCCTGCTTGTCCAGGTGGGTATTTTCTCGACGCGCTGGAACGTCGTTATTGGCGGGCAGTTGTTTTCGAAGAGTTTCCGGGGGCTCACCGTGTACAAAATGTCGTTCTTCGGAGTGGAGGGGCTCCTGACGTCTATTGCGCTTCTGACGCTTCCATTCATCATACTCTACGTACTTCTCCGCATACTGCCACCCTGGGACGAGAATCGGCAGCCGGGGGGACCGGGACATGAGTTGCCGGACCGAGAGGATCTCGCCGGAAACAGTGGCATGGAGAGCCCGCCCGCTGTAACGTAGAGAGAACAGCAACGTTTGGGGGAGCATTATGGCGGGGTTCCGGTTTCCGAGACTCGTATACAATAAGCTCAGCATCGCGGGCGGATTTCTGGCGGTGATCACCGCCATGACGATGGTGTTCTTTCTGCTCGTCCAGGCCGGGGCGGGTGAAGCGAATCCCTACCTCGGCATTTTTATCTACATGGTTCTGCCCCCGATCCTGCTGACGGGACTGATACTGGTTCCCATCGGCATGTACCGCCAGTGGAAAGCCGCCAAACGGCGCGGCGGTCCAGATCCATCCCAGTGGGCCTACATCGACTTCAGCAAACGCACCCATCGGAACGCGTTCACGGTTTTTATCATCGGCGGTTTTCTCTACGCGTCACTCAGCGCGGTCGGGGCCTATCACGCCTATCACCACACCGAGTCCGTCGCGTTTTGCGGCGAAACCTGTCACTCGGTGATGAAGCCCGAGCACACTGCATACCAGAACTCCCCGCACGCGCGCGTCGCCTGCACGGCTTGTCACGTGGGTGAGGGCGCCGGCTGGTATGCCAAGTCGAAACTCTCCGGGGCCTATCAGGTTTACGCGGTGGCAGCCAAGAAATTCCCGCGGCCCATTCCAACACCGATCAAGAACCTCCGCCCCGCCCAGGAAACGTGCGAACAATGCCACTGGCCGCGTAAGTTCTTCGGCGCGCAACAGAGGCAGTTCAATCATTTTGTCTACGACGACAGCAGTTCCGCGTGGCCGATTAACATGCTGATAAAAACCGGTGGTGGCGACCCGAAAACCGGCCAGACCGCCGGCATCCACTGGCACATGAACATCGGCGTCGGCGTCGAATACATAGCCCGGGATGAAGAGCGCCAGAATATTCCCTGGATCCGCGTGACGGACCGCATAACGGGGAGACAGACCGTGTACCAGGATAGCGGAAACCCCCTTACCGAGGAAGAACTGGGGGAGCTGACGCCCCGGGGGATGGACTGCATGGATTGCCACAACCGACCCAGCCATAAGTTCCGCTCGCCGGACTACCTCGTAGACCGGGCGATTCTCACCGGGCAGATCGACCGGACGCTGCCCGAAATCAAGCGCGTGGCCGTGGAAGCGATGCAGGGAGACTACGAGACGGAACCCGAGGCTCTTCGCATCATGGCGATGCAGATCCCTGATTTCTACCGGGAAAACTATCCAGATATTTCACGCAACCGCAGCGTCGCGATCGAGCAGGCTGTGCTGGCAACCCAGCGCCAGTTTTCCGAAAACATCTTTCCAGAGATGAAGGTTCGCTGGGAACACTACCCGGACAACATCGGTCACTTCATTTTTCCGGGTTGCATGCGCTGCCATGACGGTAACAAGGTCAGCGACGAGGGGTGGGTGATCACGCGGGATTGCAAGACGTGTCACAGTATTCTGTCTCAGGGCAGTGGCGAGCGTGCGCAGATGGCCACCTCGCAGGACGGACTGGAGTTCGTTCATCCAGAAGACATCGACGAGGAGTGGCGGGAGACAGGATGTTATGAATGCCATACCGGAACGCAGCCTTGAGAAACCGGCACCGTGGAGGCAAGTTGCAAGTGCACTTGCCGCGGCGGCTCTCTTGCTGTTCGCGTTGTCGTCACCGGCTCTCTCCTCCGTGGACAACGAAACCTGCCTCGATTGTCATTCCGACCCCGACCTGAAAGGAACGCGGGCGGGGCGGTCCGTTTCCGCTTATGTAGATAACGCGGTCTTCCTGAGGTCGGTCCACCGCGACCTCGAGTGCATCGACTGCCATGAAGACGCGGATGTGGAGGACCTTCCCCATCCCGAAGCGCTCGAGTGGGTCAACTGCGGGATGTGCCACGACGACGCACAGCTCGACTATGACGCGAGCATCCACGGCAAGGCGGCGAACCGCAAAGCCCCGTACGCCCCCCGCTGCACGGATTGCCACGGCGTGCACGATATTCTCTCTCCGCAAGACGCGGCGTCGCCAACCCGCAAGATGAATGTCCCGTACCTGTGCGGCCGCTGCCACCGTGAGGGCGCGCCCGTGGCCAGTGTTTACGATATATCGGCCCACAATATCGTCGAAAACTACAGCCAGAGCATCCACGGCGAGGGACTCTTTGAAAAGGGCCTCATCGTCACCGCCACCTGCACCAGCTGCCATCGTAGTCATCTCATCCTGCCGCACACCGATCCGAGGGCGTCTATTTCACCCCGCAACATAGCGGCAACCTGCATGCAGTGCCATTCGAGGATCGAGGACGTCCACGCAAAGGTGATCCGCGGCGAGTTATGGGAGACCGCACCGGGTGCGATCCCCGCGTGCACGGACTGCCACCTGCCGCACAAGGTGCGCAAGGACATCGTCGCGCTCACTGTTTCCGATCGCGCCTGCCTGAAGTGCCACGAAAAGACGGATGTACACAAGATCGTTGCGGGGGACACCCTGTCGATGACCGTGGACCGGAGTGCTATCGCGCGGTCGGTCCATGAGAACATCCCGTGTGTCAAATGCCACGTCGATATCGACCCCCGCCTGAAGCGGCCGTGCGAGCCCGCCGGAAAGATCGACTGCTCGAACTGTCATGCGAAAATCTCGGAGGAATACTATACGAGCGGCCACGGCGTGGCCCACGTCAACGGTATAAGCGAGGCGCCGTACTGCACGACCTGCCACGGCGAGCACGGTACGAGGTCCCATCGCGACGAGACAGCCGCCACGTTCCGGGCATCGGTGCCCGAGCTGTGCGGTGATTGCCATCGGGAGGGAGGCAAGGCGGCGCAGGTGGCGGATCTCACCGAAACCACCGCGCTCGCCGACTACTCGCGGAGCGTCCACGGGCGAGGCCTGACGGAAAAGGGGCTCCTGCCGAGCGCCATCTGTATCGACTGCCACGGCTCGCATATGGTCTTGAAACACACCGACGAGCGCTCAACGGTCTTCGCCAAGAACGTTCCGGCGACGTGTGCCGGATGTCACAGGGGAATCTACAAACAGTACATCAAGAGTGTGCATTATTCGGCGGACGGGGAGCATGAGGGCAAGCTGCCCAACTGCGCGGACTGCCATTCCTCGCACACCATCGGAGAGGTGGAGAAAGACCAGTTCATGACCGAGGTTACGGAGCAGTGCGGCTCGTGCCACACGCATCTCGGTGACACGTACCTCGAAACCATGCACGGCAAGGCGTACCGGCTCGGCTACCTGCAAGCGGCCAAGTGCTCGGACTGCCACGGCGCCCACATGATCTTGAGCCACAATGATCCCAATTCGACGGTCGGTTTCAGAAATATCGTGACCACCTGCCAAAAGTGTCACGAAGACGCCAACGCGCGCTTTACGGGCTACCTGACTCATGCCACGCACCACGATCCGGTCAAGTACCCCATTCTCTACTACACGTACTGGACGATGACCTGGTTGTTGATCGGCGTCTTTGGTTTTTTTGGCGTGCACACTCTACTGTGGCTACCGCGCTCCTTCAAACTCATGCGAGAACAAAAGGCCGTGAAAAGTAAGCCCCATGGCCGTCATTACATAAAACGCTTCACCCTCCCGCAGCGTCTGACGCACCTCTGTGTCATCGTAAGCTTCATGTCTCTCGCTCTTACCGGGATGATGTTGAAATTCTCCGGGATGCCGTGGGCCGCATTCATCGCCAACCTGCTGGGGGGCGTGCAAACAGCCGGTGTTATCCATCGCGTCGCGGCGGTGATAACCTTCGGTTATTTTGCGTTTCATCTGACATCTCTGGCCAGGTACAAGCGCAAGCGGCGAATCAGCTGGCGCGAGCTCATATTGGGAAAAGGATCGATGATGTTCAACAGGAAGGACGTTATCGATTTTGTCGGGACTTTGAAATGGTTCTTTGGCAAGGGACCCAGGCCGAACTACGGTCGTTGGACCTACTGGGAGAAATTCGACTATATGGCCGTGTTCTGGGGTGTCGCGATCATCGGCGCGTCCGGGCTCATGTTGTGGTTTCCGGTGCTCTTTACCAAGTTCGTCCCGGGCTGGTTGATCAATGTAGCCACGATCATTCACAGCGATGAAGCGTTGCTCGCCGTCGGCTTCATCTTCACCGTGCATTTCTTCAATACACATTTGAGGCCGGAAGCGTTTCCCATGGACACGGTAGTCTTTACCGGTGTGGTCCCACTCGAGCACTACAAGAGCGACCGTCCCGAGGCCTATGAGGAACTCAAGCGATCGGGAGAACTGCGAAAACGGGTGGTAACGAAAGTGATCTCTAAGCGATACGAGACGATGATCCGTTTGGCGGGTTACACGTTTCTCACGATCGGCATCGTCCTGACCTGCCTGATAATCTACTCGGTGCTGTTCGGATACAATTAGCGCACTATGTTACAAACCCCAGTTACAAGCTCCAAGAAAAAGGGACCGGCGATTATCCCCGGTCCCTCTTGCCGTCATGGCTGCTTCACACGCAATACGCGTCAAGCTTGCTGGGTCTTGTTGGTCACTCTGATACGGTCTTGTATTTGGCCTTTCGTTCCTCGGGCACCGAGTGCTTGATCTTCGCAAACATCTTCTCGAAGTCGAATTCCTTGTAGAACGGACTCTCTTCGTTGTGGCAGGTGACGCAGGTTTCCTTGGTCGGTTTGATCAGACCGACCGAGGCCCCCTCCGCCTTTCCCGAGGTGACCGCCACCATCGCCTTCTTCTTGCTGTAGTCGCTGCCGGCGCCGTGGCAGGACTCGCAGCCGACGCCGTCGGTTATCGCGTATTTCGGACCAAGGTATTCGGCATCGACACCGTGGGCGGTCACGTGGCACTTGAGACAGGCATCCGCCTTTTGTGGATCCTCTATCCCCTGCTTCTTGGCGACCTCCATGGCCTTTTCACTGGCCAGAGACTCGTACGCTCCCGCGTGCGGCCCTTTTTGCCAGATTCCGAACTGCTCGCCCTGGGCCGGCGTCTTGTGGCACATCTTACACTTGGCAGCCCCCAGGTACGTCCGCTGGTCCCCATTTGCGGAACTCGGGGTACACCACAGGACGGCGCAAGCCACCAACACTATCCCAGTCAATAACTTACTCATTTTCTCTCTCCTCCCTCCCAGAGATTGTGAAATCGTTCTCTTACTGTATTATAAACTGATCGCGTATGTTTGGCAAAACAAGAACGCCCAAATAAATTGATTCTTATCAAATAGTTAAGTGATTGCCTGCCCCGCGACGCCCCGTCCGCTGGCGAAAACAAGCGCCTAGCTGTCGGGCAGCTGCCGGATCTTCAGGAAGAGCGCGATCACGAGGATAGTAATGAAAATGGTGGCCAGGCCGAATCCGCGCCGGCGGACGCCGTGCTCCTGGATCTGCTCGATCGCCAGGTCCAGCGCCTCCTGGGCCTTCGCGGTGCCTGCGGAGGTCTGCACGCCGACCTTAACGTCATCGAACGTGTGCACCAACGTCCGGGCCTGGATCAGGCTCTGGTGGGCTTCCTGCAGGACGAAACCTATCTCCTCGTCATCCATGCCGATGCGGCTAACTTCCTCCCGCTTCGTCTCGGCCTGATCGTAGACCGTTGTCAGCGCGGTCAGCAGCCCGCTGATCTTGCCGGCGGTCTCATAACCCTTGTCGCCTTCGTCATGACAGTCGATGCACACGGCGGCGTCTCCGATACCGACCATGTCGTCCGCTGTCCTCTTGACATCGTGATTACCGTGACATTCTTCGCACCCATGCAATTCCTCCCTGTCGAACGCCGCCCCCATTTTCGACGCGGTGAAAAACTGCATGTTATTGACGTGGCAGTGGCCACAGACCTGTCTCACCGAGGTGATGCCCGGTGGCATCGCCCCATGGTTGCCGTGGCAGTCGTTGCACGCCGGGGCACCCACATCCTGGTTCTCGAGAAGCGCCTTGCCGTGGACGCTCTGGGCATACTTCTCGTACTGGTCGGTCCGTATTCCGTAGCCGCTCATGAGCTTGGCATCGCCGTGGCACTTATTGCAGGTAGCGGGAACGTTCAGCGCATACACGGACGAGCGCGAGTCCTTGACCGCGAGAATCCCGTGCGCAGTGTGGCAGCTCGTACAGTCGGCCACGTTTTCGTCGCCCCGCGCGAGGCGGATCCCATGGACACTCGTCGCGTACTGGCTGGCCTGGTCGGTAGGAATTCTAGGTTGGTAGCGCCTCATAAATTCGATGTCGGAATGACACTTGCCGCAGAACTTCGAGATATCCTTCTTTGCGGGCGCGCCGACGTAGCCGGCCTTCGGCGACATCGCCACTTCGTCGTCGTCCGACATGGGGTCACCACCGTGGCAGCCGGCACAGCCCAGTCCCGCCTTCATGTGAACATCTTCCACGATATAATCGTGAGGCAAGACCTCGAGGTCACTGTGGCACGCCACGCACTGATCTGATGCGACGACCGCCTCTTCCTGCCCCAGGCCTGGCACGGGCAAGACCAGGAGTGTTACAAGTGCAACCGCCAGACTGATGGTGATTATTGGCGGTCCATGATTGACCATCGCATGTCCTCTTCTATTCAAGATAACCCCAGATCGTCATGACGACTATGTACAGGATCGCCGTGACTCCGATGACCGTCATGGGTCGCACTCTCTTGTCCGGACGATGTTTTATCTCCCAGAACGGGACCAGCATCCACGCGACGCCGACCAGTCCGAAGAACAGAATGCCCAGCACCTCCCCTTCCATGAACAAAATGTGGGCCGGCAGGACTTTCAGCGTCTGAAACATGAACATGAAGAACCACTCTGGCTTGATGCCCGATGGAGCCGGCGCGAACGCGTCGGCTTTGTGGCCGAGTTCCCAGGGAAAGAACACGGCCAGAAAGATAAGGACGTTCAAGACCATGAGCCACAGCAACATATCCCTCATCAAAAAGTTTGGGAAAAAAGAAATCATCTTCTTCTTGTCACTGGGCAATTTGGCGACATACTCCGGCTCGTGCATGCCCTGCCGTTGTACGAAGAGCAGGTGCAGGACCAGTATGGCTGTGAAAATTGCGGGAATGATGGCGATATGAATGGCGTAGAAGCGGGAGAGCGTCGCCCCGGTGACATCCTCACCGCCCCTCAACACGACCTTGATCGCGTTACCAATGAACGGTACCGCACCCGCGATGTCGGTCCCCACTTTCGTGGCAAAAAAGGACAGCTCGTTCCACGGCAGCAGGTAGCCCGTAAAGCCAAAAAACAACGCCAGCGCGAGGAGCGTGAACCCGCTGACCCAGGTCAGCTCACGCGGCTTACGGAACGCCCTGGTGAAGAACGTGCTGAACATGTGGATAAACACGAAGAGCACCATCAGGTTCGCTGCCCAGCTGTGTATCGAGCGGATCAGCCAACCGAACGGCACCTTCGTCATGAGAAAACGAACGCTCTCGAACGCGGCTTCCTCGTCCGCCTGATAGTAGAGCACGAGCAGAATACCGGTCGCCACCTGCACGACAAACAAGAAGAGGGCGACACCTCCCATGTAGTACCACACGGTGTGCCGGTGTACGGGCACCTTCTTGTGCCGCATGAACTCGATCAGGGGGCTGATGTGAAAACGCTCATCCAGCCACCCAAAGATTCTCTGACGTTTCCTTGGCATTCATTGTTCCTTACGCCAGCCTGGATACGAGCACTTCGTCGTTGACGATGTTGACGGCGAATTCATCCAGCGGCCGCGGGGGCGGTCCCGAGACGTTGCGTCCCTTGAGGTCATAGAGCCCGTTATGACAGGCGCACCAGATCTGCCTGAGATCGGAGCGGTATTGAACGATACAGTCCAGATGCGTGCAGGTCGCCGAAAACGCCCTGAAATCACCGGTGGCCGTCTTGATGACGATGACGGGCAGGCGACCGAACTTGATGATCTGGCCCGCGTTGGGCTCGAACTCCGCCGCCGGGCCCGCGTTGACCGTCTGCACGTTGGCTTCCGGGACCTCGGGCGGCTTGAGATACGAGACGATGGGGTACACCACGCTGCCCAGCCAACCGATGAGGCCGCCTCCAAGGAGCAGATTCGTGAACTGGCGGCGAGTTGCCGGCATGCGTTCCCCCTTTACCAATTAGAGAAAATTTTCACGAAATATACACCGCAAATACAGGATGTACAATGCATTTCTTTATTGAGATTTGTCAAGGACGGCCCGCCCTGCGGGGACGCGGGGACGAGATTGAAAAGAAACCTGAGTGAAGTATTCCGTGGACGCTTCGGGTACCCCGATGACTTACGACGACACGACGGCCTCCAGCAACGAAGTGATGGTGTCGGTGAGATCCTCCATTTCAAAGGGCTTGTAGATACACGCGTCGGCTTTGGACCACGTGGCCACAAACTCCTCGCGCACTTCGGTATCGAGTCGTCTGGCGGTAATGAGGATAATCCCGAAGGAAGCGATGTGGTTCTTGGCCATATCCTCTTTGAGCAGGCGCGACACTTCGTAGCCGTTCTTGCCCGGAAGCATCACATCCAGCAAGAGCACATTATAGAGTCCCTTGCGGGCTTTGGCCAACGCGCTCACTCCGTCGTACGCAACATCGACATCATAGCCCCTCAGCTCGAGACTGTACTTTATCGTGTCCACGATATCCTGCTCGTCATCGACCAGAAGAATCCTTATGTTTTCCATTTCGAACACTCCTCTTTTCGGTTATGTCACCGGGTCAGAACCGGCGATGCGTTCTTCATTCGGCTGAAAGCCAGGTTTATCAGCTGGGTCATTCGGGAACCCTCGGTTGGCGCAAAGGAGCGCCCAACCATGTAGCCCTGCACGGAGGTGGCCCAGCTTCCGCCCAACCCTCCGCTGACCAGCCCGGGGTCGTCTTCACGAGCGCCGACCGCCACGGCTACGTCCTCTCCCAGGGTCCACAGGAAAAGATTGGATTCCCGTTCATCGCGCTTCTCGGGGTTTATCACCGGCGTTCTTGCCCACTGCTGGACGATCTCTGGCCATCGTTTGGATTCGTACTTGTGGAGTGCGTACACAAAAACGCCCTTGCGCAGGTGAGTAAAAAAACAGCGCTCGATCGACTTGAAGCGGCCGACGATCTCAGCTGTGGAGGGGTCTACGGGCAGAAACACGCTCACTTCGGTCCCCACACCCGGTTCGCTCTCGACGGCCATGGTTCCGTTTTGAACTTCGGCAAGGGTTCTGGAAATGTTCAGTCCCAGGTGCGAACCC
>JAZGDW010000250.1:0-5365 GCA_036478295.1 Candidatus Krumholzibacteriia bacterium | reverse complement strand
CCCGAGTTCATCGACCAGACGCTCCAGACGACTGCCCGTGGCCGCGCTGTCGGCGGGAGATTCCCCAGATTGGGATAAGGCTTGCGGAACAAGAAAGATGCCGGCGCAGGTGGCGAGGGCGGCCAGCGAGGAAACGGTTTTCATGGTGACCTCCGGTCTGCGGAGAGTGCGTCTCCGCTGTCTCCCCCTTCGGCTACCGTGAAACGATGACGAGGACGCCAGGGCCTCTCGCCGGATGGAAATATAGCCGATTCGCCGTGCCCGCGAAAGGGCCAATGCCGGTGGGCGTTGCGCCCTCGTGGCCATCACTATCCGTCGCCTGGATCCTTATGCATCTCCAGATTCGGGTCGGCCAGCGCAGCGGGCATCGACCTGAATTGTTCCATCGTGGCCCTCGAGGTGAAATAGTAGGGGCGCCCCTCGTAATCGAAGCGTGGCGATTGGGTATCGGGGCGGAAACGCACCTTTGTGACGGGATCGGTGACGACGCCACAGTACTCGAGAGGCGCCCCCTCGAACTTGCCGCGCATCTCCCGGCTCGAGAAAAAGAACACTTCCCAGTTGACGTAGCGCTTGTGGTCGCCGTCCACGACCGCTGCCGCGTCGCTATCCACCGCCCCTGGCAGAGTTATTTGAAGCTGGTTCAGGTATTTCTCCGGGTCTTGCACGAAGACCTTTACACACGGCGTTCAGCAGAATCCCACCGGCCGGCCGTTGACGTAGACCGGCGGCATCTTCAGGTTGAGCTTTGTCTGTCGCACCGGGCAGCGGTCGTTGAGCGATCTCTGACCGTCGGCGTACTCGATGAGCGGAAAACTGTCGCCTTTTTCGACGTAGCGGACGCTGGCGTGGACCGCCGCGCGCTGCTGGTGCTCCTGGCGTCCACATCCGAGGAGTACCCCGGCTGCGCCGACCAGCACGAGACCGATCCATACCCTACCCGTATGCCGCACCTTAACGAACATCGTTGCGGTTCTTTTACTCCGTCGGCAGGATGAAGGTTCCAGCTGTCTGTGCTGCCCACGCTGGAGCTGCGGGCAGGCTTGAACGAGCACGCAAAAAAAAGGGCCGCCCCAGGGCGACCCTTTCAATACAACTCAGAGCGACAACGCCACTACTGCTCGTCGCCGTACTTTGCCTTCACCGCTCCCCAGGTGGACTCCTCGACCGGGTTGGTACAAATCGCCGGACACACGCCCGACACTGTCCCTTCGCACACCTTCAGCCCGTTCTTGAGCAGAAAGATAGGCGTCGGCCCGTTCACGAAAGGCGCGGCGATGGTGTAGAACCATAGCGTGCCGCTGCCCGTGGCCCCGGGTTCACAACCGGCCGCCTCGACCGTATCCCACTTAATAATGGGAAACATCAAACCGATGGACGGGTTTCCACTACAGTTGAACTCGCCCACGTAGTCGACGACACAAGGTGCGCCGTTTACACCGTCTGAGAAGCCCGACGGATCGTCGAACCCCCACGTGAGCTCACACGCCAAAGCACAATTCAGCTTGCAGTCGAGCGTGACATTGCTCAGTCCCTGCGGCAGGTCCCACGTGAAATTCAACGTGTACTTGTACTGACCGGCAAAGGGTCCGTCGATCTGAAACTCTGCGCTCACGTCACCCACAACGCATTGAGCGTATACCGGGGAATCGATCAAGACAAGCAATGTGAGAATCAACACGATGCAGAGCGCGCATCGATAGAACATAGTCATAGGCTCACCCCTTATCAGACCCGCGTTGCTGGTTACCTTCAAAATGCTGCACCGAGTCAACCCATTCGGCCCCATCTGGCTAAGCTCATTCAGCGCTTCAGCCATGACCATGCGGCCCAGAATGGCGTGATTATAACACATTCTGAGTACTGCTGTCAGCCCTATTTTTCGGCCTGAGCACCGAAAACTCTAGTCCGGGGCGTAGAATTCGATCATCGCGACTACGGCCGCCTCGCACACCCCACAAAACCGTTTGTTGCCTTTTGAGAACATCTTACAGTCCCTCGCCGGCCGGTATAGCCCCTTGGCGGCGTAGCCGGCCCCTTCGAAGGCGCCGATTTTTTCCCGATACTCGGCATCGTCCTCGGAAGTGGGGATGGGGGTGCCCGGCTCCACGAAGCGGCTCCATTTCACGTGCGCGGGGTCGAGCAGCGCCGTGATATTGGGCGCCATGGGCTCGACGCCGGGTGGGTAGAAATCGCTGTACGCCACGGCCGAGGTGTAATACTCATCCGCCAGGCCGACAAATCCGTGGCCAAACTCGTGCACGGTGAGATAATCGTCGTACTCGTTGTCGCTGACAAACACCGTGTAGTGGTTGTAGATCGCCCCACCCCCGTAGCGCGAGGAATTACCCATCAGCAGAATCGCATCGTGCGGCGCCAACGCGGCGGCGTCGTGCATGGCCCACACCGCTTCCGACATGCAGTAGCGCGGCAGGTCGAACATGCTGAACGTCATTCCAAACGGCGTGTCGATGAACCGGTTCTTGCGGGGCTCGTCGATACCCGAACCGGCCGCCGGTACAAAAATCGCACGCACGTTGAACCGGTCGCGCATTCTCCGAAAAGGCTCCGCGCCGAAAAAATTTTCCAGGAAATGCCGGCAGTCCCCTTCGAACTTGTCCTCCTCGTGTGCCGCATAGCCGTCGCCGAGGATCAGAACATCGACTTTGCGCGCCGGTGCGCCGTGGACTTCGAGCTCCAACACCCTGGCGCCGTGCGGTGGCGCCGTCGGTCCCACGAGGTGCGAGTTTGGATCGACCTTCGCCGAGAAGATCTTGCGCGCTTCTCCCTGTTGCGAGCGACTGAACAGGACCAGCTCGACGGAGTCCCTTGGTAACGGTATCTCCAGCGTTTCCTCGAAAGCCCTGCGCACGCGCGCCGCCTCACCGGTCGTCTGCCACTCACCGAACAACGTACTGAACCCGTACCGGTGAATGCGCTTACCGGACTTCACGTCGAAGACGTCGAGACGATACTTGCCACGGTCCCAGGGTGGCTGCAGGTTCACCGGCGACCCCGCCCACGTGGGTTCCTTCGACACGCGTCGTATCGATACGTCTTCACTCTCCGCGGTACCGGAGTGTATGACGTCGATGCGAAGCGCACCGTCGGTAAAGTATCTCGAAAACGCCGGTGTAGTTTCCCCACGGGCGCCCTGCCAGGCGAGCGCGACGGACAACACGACCAGCGCCGCCACTATTCGAAAACTCACGTCGTACCTCCTGCTGTTCTGACGGCATCATACCAAGTTTCAATAGCCGCCCCAAGCAATCTTTGTTACAGTAATCCTCATGAGTTCTTGTAGAATTATCCTTGCCGCTGCGTTGTTGATCGTACCCGCGATCTCAAACGCGCAATCCGGTGCGGCGGTGGAGTCACTCAAGTCGCGGACGTTTCACGTTGCGGTGAGCGAGCGTCTCGGTTTCTTGTCGGTGACCGCCGGTCTGCGTATCATGGATCTTGGCGACCTCGCCAACCCCAGGGAACTGGCCACCGTGGTGCTGCCGCAGTCGGCGACCGCTGCGGTCATCGACGGCGGGCGGGTCTACGTCGCGCAGGGCCCGGGCGGTGTGTTCGCCGTGGATGTCTCCAACCCCGCCGAACCACGGGTAATCGCCCAAATCGCGACCGCCGGCTCTGCGATGATGGTGGACAAGTCGGGTCCCATACTTGCCATCGCGGACGGCAGCGTCGGCGTGACGTTCTGCGATGTCGCCGATCCGGCAAACCCCCGCATTATCGGGACCTCGCAATGGCCGGGATACGTCAGGGGCCTCCGCTTCTACGAGGGAAAGCTCTACGTGTGCGCGGGCAGTTCCGGTGTGGTGGCGGTGAAAGTCAACGATGAGGGCAAGGCGACAGTGCTCGGCCAGTGTGAAACAGCCGGTGATGCCCGCGACATTTCGTTTTATAAGCGGTGGGCATTTGTCGCCGACGGCAAGGCAGGCGTCAGTGTGCTCGACGTTTCTCGGGCGGACCCAGTTCTCCTGGGCACGTTTGCGACGGCGGACCTCGCCCACGGGGTTGCGTTCCACAAGGGATACGTGTTCGTCGCGGACGGGCTCAAGGGCGTCGCATGTTTCAAATTCGACAGGTCGGGCCGACTCGACCCGGCAGAGCAATTGGACTCCCAGGGGGGGTACGCGGACAAGGTCACCGTCTACGACCGCAAGCTTTTCGTCGCGAACGACTTCAAGGGACTGCTCGTCTTCGACCTCCGCAATCCCGGCAAACCGAGACTGATCGAATAGCCCCGGACATCACGCCCTTAGCTGGGCACTCATTTCAAAAGAATCATTTTGCGGGTAAGCGTCGCATACCTCGATTCGAGCCGGTAGAAGTACACGCCGGATGACACCCTCTCTCCCCGGCTGTTGCGGCCGTCCCACGATACATTATTGACGCCCTCGGGGCGCCCTCCGTCCACGAGGGTTGCCACACGCCGTCCCTCTCCGTCGTATATGGCCAGCGTGACCGGCCCCGACACCGGCAGCGTAAACTCGATGTTCGTCGTGGGGTTGAACGGATTGGGATGGTTCTGGGCCAGCCCGAGGCCGAACGGGTTCGTCTTTACGCGGGCCACCGGCGATCGGATCTCCGAGCCGTCCGGGCGAACGGCGGCCAATACATAGTCGTACTCCAAGCCCCCGCGGACGTCCGCGTCAGTATGACGGCGGCGGCTCTCGGCGATGAGGCCGTCGCTATTGACACGACGCTCCTCGATGTTCCCGGTTTGCGAGCGATAGATGTTGTAGCCGGCAATCGGTTCGTCGTAGCTGATATCCCAGCTGAGCTCTACCCCACCGCGTACCGGTGTTGCATTGAATTGTCTGAAAAAGACGGGCACCAGGGGCGACTTGGTCCACTCGGCGAGGTAGTTGGAGACTTCACCCGCGCCAACCGTCAGGAACTCTCCTCCGATGTACAGAACGTTATTGTGGCGCGCGAACGCTTTCACCGAGAAGCTCGTGCCGCTGCCCAGGCCCGACCAGGTCGACCCGTCCCAATGGGCCACGTAATTGGCCGACTGACCGCCGGCGAACCTGAAGAAGCCACCTATGTACAGATCACCATCGTCTGGATAAATCTCCCGAACCGCCGGCAACGGGCCCGTTACACCACCGCCGATCGGCCACCAGTTGGCGCCGTCCCACCGGGCGATCGAATTCACGCGGCGGCCTCCGGCCGTTGTGAAAAATCCGCCCACGTAGACCTTGTTACCCTCCACGGCGACCGCCGTTACAAGCGTATCCACCCCGGCTCCGAGCGGGTGCCATCGGGCGCCGTCCCAGCGCGCGATGAATCTCGCCGGCTGGCCGCCGGCGACGGTGAACGCTCCGCCGACGAAGACGTCGTTGCCCTTGAC
>JAZGDW010000025.1:0-2644 GCA_036478295.1 Candidatus Krumholzibacteriia bacterium | reverse complement strand
TACGCGGCTGAACAGAAGATCAAATCCTCGCCGTTCCAAAGCGGCGTCGAGATATTCGCGCCGTACCTGGTCTTGTGCGGATGCTGCCACAGCAACGAACCATTGTCCGGGTTGAGCCCCATAATATCCGTCGTTGTGAATAGCACGAGATGCTCCTCGCCGTCAAGGTTGATCAGGATGGGGGAAGAGTAGCCGACCCGGAAATCCTGGCTTTTCCAGACTACCTTCCCACTTATCCGGTCGAAGGCGATCAGCGCTTGACCTTCCACGGCCTCCTTTGCCTCGCTTTTCGTGTCGTCTTCGCTGGTGGATTCGCCCTGATTGTCGTCCCGCTTTCTATCCACGGGTACGATGACAATGCTCTTGTAGGCGATGGGGCTGCATCCGTAGCCACGCCCTGGAATCGGCGCGCCAAATTCATTCGCAAGATCATGGGTCCAAAGGATCCTACCCGTCCGCCTGTTGAAGCAGTGCATCACCGTATTGGTTCCGATCGTGTAGAGGCGATCCGCGACGACCAGCGGCGTGGAATGCGGCCCGGGGCCGAACTGGGCCATCAACTTCGTAAAGGGCGACGGGTTTCTGTGCTCCCAGATGGTCTTGCCGGTCTTTGCGTCCAGCGCAACGGTAAACTCGTCCTCGTCGGTGCGGTACATGGTGTAGAGCAGCCCGTCCACGGCGACAATGGTGGCGTATCCGTCGCCCAGCTCACGACTCCAAAGTTTTTTCGGACCGTCCTCAGGCCACTTTTCGGCCAGGCCGCTCACGTCAACGATGAAGTTGCGTTTGGGCCCACCCCACTGAGGCCAGTCGGCCACCGGCACGCTGCACCCGGCCGTCAAGACCGCGACCAGCGCGATGAGGGACAAGCGAGGCGCACACACAATTCCGAACGGGGATCGTTCTTACATCAAAGTACCCTTCCTTTCCATTACCACCTCAAACCAACTCGAAGCGCATTGTCAAAACCATAGTACGCGGTATTGCGTATCCTAAACGACCGTGCGCGATTCCGCGCCATCAATCAGAGCCGCGACCGTGAGGAAGCGGTCAGCGGCTGTCGAGCGTGGCGCGTGTTCGCGCACGATCATTCAGCTCGAAGCAAAACAATATATCACGCCGTCTTCGGTGCCGATGATGAGGCATCCGGAGGCAACGGCCGGTGAAGCGCTGATAGGCCCGCCCGCCTCAAACCGCCAGACCTCCTTGCCACTCGCAACGTCCACGGCGTAGAGATTCCCGTCCAATGAGCCGAAAAACACCCGGTTACCGACTACGACGGGGGACGAATCGATCCTGCCTTTGGTGACGAACGTCCACGTAAGCTGTCCGCTCTTGGGATCAAAGGCGCGGAGTCGCTTGTCGCGCCCTCCGACAATGACTGCCTGTTCTGTCACCGCGGCGGAAGACAACACGGGGAACTCCCGCTCCGGATCGTGAAAGTCCCACATAACTTTGCCGGTTTTCCAGTCGATACCGAGCACGTGTGCCCCGTAGGTGCCGACGTACACCCGTGATCCACGGATCGCCGCGGATGCGCCCGAGACGGAGCCCATGTCGACGCGCGTCACCGGCTGACCGGCCGACAGGCGAACCACGCGCAGGAACTGGTCACACCCGGCCACCACGACGTGATCACCGGCGATCCCCGGCGTGCCATGCACACGACCCTCGGTTTCATATTTCCAGATCAATTTGCCGTCCGGGGCCGACAGGCAATACACGAAACCGTCGTACGAGCCGAACACAATTCGCCCGGCATGGTGGTTCGCCGAGGAGATGATCAGGGCCTCTGTCTGAAACTTCCACTTCCCCTTTCCGGTCTTCGCATCGACAGCGTGCAATACGCCCTCATCGTCACCGAAGAAAACGGTGTCATCAACGACGGTGGGCGAGGATCTGATAGCCTCTTTGGCCCGATACTTCCATTTCACAGAGCCGCTTTCGAGGTTTAGCGCGTAGAGCAAGCCGTCGTCGCCGCCGATGTAGACCGTACCGTCGACAACCGCCGCCGAGGAGGTCACCGGTTCGTCGATTTGAAAGGTCCAGCGCACGTGCAATGGCTCGGGCAGTTCTCCGTGGGCGACGCCGGTTAGTTGCGGGCTGCCGCGGAACATGGGCCAGTCCCGCACGCCGGGCTTTGCAGATACTTCTGAGCCGCAGGCTTTAGCCAGCGCGGATATTCGTGGCTCCGTCACCGTGACCGTCAGACCGATGGCAGCGACCACGCCCAGCACAGTCCGGGTAAACCGCCTGATGGGTCGCGCCAAACCAGGGGTTGCCCTTGTGCCGATGGATATCGACGTACGCGTTTGATTCATAGACCCGTATCTTCACCCGAGCCGCTCAGACCGGCTTGAACCGAAGAACCAGGGAAGCGCCGACGGCCGCCAACAGGATCCCAACGTAAAACAACGGACTGGGGGGAGCAGCCGGCTTGTGCCACAGCAGCGACACAAGAGTGTTGATTACCGGCGCACCTGCGAAAACGACCGGGGCAACCACGATCGGGCGGCCGCCGTGCATCATGGCGAACACGATGCTCAGCGCCCCCAGCGCACCGAGAACGCCGGCCAGCGTTGACAACGTCATCCCCCGGGGCGTTACCTCCAGCGGCTCGGATCGAGTCACCAGCAGATAACCC
>JAZGDW010000249.1:0-2660 GCA_036478295.1 Candidatus Krumholzibacteriia bacterium | reverse complement strand
GGCGACGCGTTGCTGAATAATCCAGCGCTCGATTCTGAGACTGAAGTGACCTGTCCGTACTGCGGCGAGACGGTCGTGATCGCACTGGATCCGGCAAGCGGCGCCGCACAGGATTACGTGGAGGATTGTGAGGTTTGCTGCCGGCCGTGGCAAGTCAAGGTGCAGTACGACGAGATGGGGAAAGCCGACGTGCACTTAGAACAGGCACAGTGAGCCGCGGCTGCATCGACTGAACGGCTGCGCCTGGCAACTCCAAGCGCTCGTTGGGCCGCAGCTCCGCGCGGTTCTAGGCGACTCTTCGAAGCGTGATGTCGAAGATGCCGGCCAAGGCTCCGGCTTCTATGTCGGGGCCCTGTCCAAGTTCAATCGTTACGAGTGCCTTTTCCTTCGGGCTCAGCTCGCGACGGATCTGGTCGGGCTCGTTCAGTGGCTCACCGGCAAAATACATCTGGGTAATCAGTTCGTGGTAGCCACGCCGCGATACCTTGAAATGGAGGTGGGGCGGGCGAATCCAACCCTCATCGTCCACCGGATACGAACCGGGCTTGATGGTCTTGAACCCGTAGCGGCCGTCCTGTCCGGTGCGCACCTCACCCCATGATTGGAAATTGGGATCCAGCGGCCGCGGATTGCCGGCATCCTCCTCGTGGTCGTATCGACCCCACTTATTCGCCTGCCAAACCTCGACGAGCGCGCCTTCGATCGGCTGGCATTGTTCGTCCAGCACCCGTCCCCGGACGTGGATCACGTCGCCGGCCGCCCGCTCCTTGCGTCCCCGAACCCAGGTGAGGTCTACGTCCTCGTCGTCTCGGTCACGGGTGGGATAGAAGGGACCCGCGGTCTGAGCGGCTGTCGCATCACCACAACTTGGTCCTGGTTGAACCGCACCTGCTAGGCGGGCCGCAAAAAACCCCGCGATGCTGCCGACACCCCCGGTCAAGAGACCGCGACGAGAGATGTGGGTTTCTTGGACATGAGACGACCTCTCGGGGATAGTGGGGACACCATGATTCCTTTGTCACAACCTACGACGCGAACGGGAAGATCGTCAAACAGGGTCGCGTCCCCAGCAGTGCGCTGACGATTGGCAAGAGTACCCGCACGTCGCCCTAGCCGCGGCTCAGACCCGGTCGCAACTTCTTAACCACAGCCGCGCGCGGACGACCTCCGCTCACGCAGTTTCTCTCGCTCGAAAGCTCACCGAAGGAGTCCGTCATGAGCATCGATCGCACGCCATCGTTCGTCGGAATGATCTTCCTAGCGGTACTTGTTGTCGGCGGCGGAACTGTTTCAAGAGCGCAAACACCTGGTCCAGCGCATCCGCTCGACCAGCTCACGGCGGCCGAGTTGCAGGCGGCGACCGAAGCGCTCACGGCCGCCGGACACGTGGATGACGATGCCCGCTTTCATCTAATCAACCTGCACGAGCCCGTTAAGGCAGACGTCGTAAACTGGGAACCCGGCGCTCCATTTCAACGGCAGGCGTTCGCAGTGGTGAAGAAAGGCAACGAAACGTTCGAAGCCATCGTCGACGTTTCGCGCCGCGAGGTCATCTCGTGGCAAAAGGTCGAAGGCGTCCAGCCAAATCTGACGGAAGAGGAAATTGTTGGCGGCGGCGAGCTCGCCAAGACTCATCCTGACTGGCAGTCGGCGATGCGCCAAAGAGGGATCACCGATTTCAGCTCTGTGCTTTGCGCCGCGGTTTCCCCTGGTTACTACGGCATCGCCGAGGAGACAGGCCGTCGTGTCGGGAAGGCCTTCTGTTACGACCTCACCAAGGGGGCAAACTTCTGGGCGCGCCCCATCGAGGGGCTCACAACGCTTGTCGATTTAAACACGATGGAGGTGATCAGGGTAATCGACACCGGTCCGGTGCCCGTGCCCACGGCACCCGCGGACTACGACGAGCAAGACGTAGGTTCACTCAGGGAGATTCCGACTTCGATTGTGGTAGACCAGCCGAATGGACCCTCCTTTCGCGTGAACGGCAACGAAGTGAGCTGGCAAAACTGGAGATTTCATTTTCGTGTCGATCCGCGAGTGGGCTTGATCGTGTCGCGCGTGAGTTACGTCGACAAGGGCCAGGAACGGTCGATCCTATATCAGGGATCGCTCGCGGAGCTGTTCGTTCCGTACATGGATCCAGACGTAGGATGGTATTTCCGGACGTATATGGACGCAGGAGAATTTTTGGTCGGCATCAACACGGTTTCGCTGGAGCCCGCTTTTGACTGTCCAGAAAACGCTCGCTACTTCAACGCCGTGCTGGCCGACGCACATGGTCAACCGCAGTCAAAGGAGCGGGCCGTGTGCATCTTCGAGCGTTATGCCGGCGACGCGGCGTGGCGTCACTTCGATTTCATGACCGGCAAAACCGAAACGCGTCGAAAGCGCGATCTGGTCCTGCGTCTCATCGCCACCCTCGGCAACTACGATTACACCTTCGATTGGACTTTTGAACAGAACGGAACGATCAGGGTGGGGGTTGGTGCCAGCGGAACCGAACAGGTCAAAGCTGTGGCTAGCCGCGCGGCGAACGAACCCGGCGGTAACGACGATGCTCGATACGGACGATTCGTCAGTGAGCACACCGTCGCGATAAACCACGATCACTTTTTCAGCTTTCGTATGGACCTGGATGTCGACGGCACCGCCAACAG
>JAZGDW010000248.1:0-4584 GCA_036478295.1 Candidatus Krumholzibacteriia bacterium | reverse complement strand
GGAATCTCTGGGGCGGTAGGACGAAATGGCCGACCGGAACTCGACCGGATGCTGAAAGATGCCACGCGCCGCCGGGAACGCGGCGCAGGCGGCAGGCCGCTTCTGACGTTCCACCTTAATGGACATGTGCAGTTCACCACGGCCGACGAAAAGATCTATCACGGCATGTTGGTTACGCCGGCCATGATGGCGAGTGCGAGCCATGACCGCGTCTTGATCGTCGGCGGCGGCGACGGGCTGGCTCTCAGAGATGTCCTGGCCTGGGATCCAAGGGAGGTGGTTCTGCTCGAGTTGGATCCTGAACTGGTGCGGCTCTTCTCCGAACCGCGGCGAGACGGCGTTAACCGTCCGTTTCTCGAATTGAATCGCAGCTCATTTTCCGACCCCAGGGTGAGGATAGTGTTCGGCGACGCATGGCTCACCGTGGACCTCCTCGTCGAAAAGGGCGAGCGGTTCGACGTGATCGTCGTTGATCTTCCCGATCCGAACCATCCGGATCTGAACAAGCTTTACTCCACAGCCTTTTACGGCAAGCTGCGCCAAGTCCTCACCGGGGACGGCGCCATGGTGGCACAGTCCACATCTCCCTATCACGCGAAGCGGACCTTTCTAAGTATCGGCAAGACAGTCAGCGCCGCCGGATTTCGCAAGGTCAAGCAGTATCATGCCAATGTACCAAGCTTCGGGGAGTGGGGCTGGACAATCGCCGTCCCCCACGGACGCCCTCCAGAGGCACGGATTACCTCCTTCGAAGGCTGGGCGCCAGCGAACTGGGCGACCAAGGAGATGGTTCTTGCGGCTTTCGTCTTCGGACGCGGCTTCTACAAAATGCGTGATGCGGTCCGGGTCAATTGGCTACGCTCGGGTGTCATGTATCAATACCACTTGCAGGATTGGGATGAAGTGAAGCCCCGGTGACGCATAGGCTCTCACGCTTTACGATTTGACATGTTCAGCGCGGCACTCTAGGTTGGGAAATTGTCATCTGCCAGTGAACTTTAAAAGTCGTGTCGTGAGCGCATGAAGGCTCCGGTCTCGTGGAGGTCAAATTTGGGTACTCCGTGTTACTGCGAAACCGTGCTGCACAATGAGAAGCTATCCGGTCTGGTTTTGTGATTACCATGTCGAGGGAATTTCAGGGAGGACTGAGCCCATGCCCGAACTAACCATATACGGCCTGCTTGACGACCTGAAGGAAACAAGCGAGGTCAAGGACGGCGATGTCGCAGTGGAAGTCCTGGAAGGGGCAGACCCCGTAATCCAGGCGGTGGTCCGGGACTGTGAAGAGTTCCCCGTCTTCTTAAATGTCGCTGGCGAGCAGATTCTCGCTATTAGCTATCTCTGGAAAACCGATGAAGTCACTTCAGAGAAAAGGGCAGACTTGCACGAAGCGCTGCTGCGCGCAAACCTGCCGATTCCGTTGTCATCGTTCTCGATGATCGATGACTGCTATGTGATTTTCGGCGCGCTGAGCGTGTCGTCAAGCACCAGCGAGGTGGTCACCGAGATTCTGACGCTTTCAGACAACACCCTGGAGGCCATCGACGCTATGCAGGAATATCTCAACCAACAGAAAACGGATACATAACACAGGGGAGGCGCATCCAATGGCTTGGGGTAAGGTGTGGACAGCCGTCAAAGGCATGGCCGCCGAAACCGGCGAAGCCATCGCGGAAAACCAGGCTCTGCGTATTTTGGATCAGGAAATCCGCGAGGCTGATGAGGAACTCCGAAAGGCAAAAACCAATCTAACCGCGATTATCGCGAAGAGAAAGGCCGAAGAGCGCAAGGTATTCTATATCCAGGCAAAGGTCACCGAGTACGAAGGGTACGCGACCCAAGCTCTCGAAAATAGTAACGAACAGCTCGCGATTGAAGTCGCCGAGAAAATAGCGGAGCTGGAGACCGATCTGGCGACGCACCAGGGGCTTCATGACGAGTTCTCTCGCGGAGAGCAGGGACTGCGCCCGAGCTTGAAGAAGGCCGAGGTCAACCTCAAGCGCCTCAAGCAGCAGTTGGACGTGGTAAAGGCCACCGCTTCCGTACAGAAGGCCCAGGCGGCGGTGTCTGGCCGTTTCAGCGGAACAGCCAGCCGCATGAACAACGCGCTGGGTTCGCTGGAGCGAATCAAGAAGCGCCAGCAGGAGACCGCCGATCGCCTTGCTGCCTCGGCTGAAATGGAGGCGGGCGAGGTCGGAGACGACCTGGAGGCTAAGCTGCGTGAGGCCGGAATCACAAGGAAAACGGACGCGAATCAGGTGCTGGCTCGGCTCAAAGCCAAGAAGAACTAACGGGGGAAAATCGGGGACGCCCGGGACGCGGCCAGGAATCCTCTTTCGGGTGAGAGTCTGATGCTGGGAAAGATCTTCAAAGGCATGTTTGGAGGGAAGGACGAACCTGAAACGTCAGCCCGCGAGGTGCGGTCCGTCCGGGATCTTCGCGTGGGTGACATCATCAAATTTGGATTCGACTCCCGCCCCAAAATCTCCAATCAAGAGTTCCAAATCGGCGGTGTTCACGGGTTCGATTTTAAGTCCGGGAAGGGGGACGAGCGTGTGGTTCTTCATCTCGGCCAAGCAGAAGGCAAGCCGCTATTTCTCTGGTTCCATGAGGAGCAGGGGGTCGAGATGATTGCGTTGGCATACGCCGCCGCGGAGCCGGAAGTGGCATCCACCCTCAACATGGAAGAGTTCCCAAGGCTTTTCGCCCAGGAAGAGGGGCATCTTGTGACCGTTCATGCCAATGGCGAGAGGGCTGCGGATAACCCCTAGTTGGCAAGCCTGTATCGAGAAGAGTACGCTCAAGAGGTCTATAGAATTTCCGGTGACCCGCGTACCTATGCCATCGGCGGGGCCATTTCCGACCAGGAAGAAGCCGTCGATTTCTACCGGCTGGTCAGCCCCGACCGGAAGTCCGCCATCGAGGTAATTGTGTATGAAGGGGGAAGAACGGACGTGCTGTTCGTCTCTTACCTGCCGACCCACAAGATAGAGGAATTCTTCCCGGCTGCCTGACCCTGTAACCAATAGTCGGGACATGGTGGATGGCCATGGTTCCCATCGCCCTTCGGCGTATAAGGAGGCGCAGAAGAAGCTCAAAAGCCTATTCCCGCCCCTGGGCCAAGTTCCGAACCTCCTTTGGAAAGACAATACTGTATGTTGTCGCCGTTATAGGCCTTCACTCCATTGCCATGATGTTGCTGGAAGGTATGTCGGCGACTGACGCCCTGTGGTTGACCCTAACGACTCTTACCACAGTCGGCTATGGCGATGTCTCTGCCTCGAGCGTGCAGGGGCGCGTGGCGACGGTGCTGCTGCTGTATGTGGGGGGAATCTTTGTCGCCGCCAATCTGGCAGGCGATTTCTTTGATTACCGAACATTGCGGAGTAACGCCATGAAACGGGGCGACTGGAGATGGGATGACCTTCAAGGCCACATCGTGATCGTTGGCTCCGAGCGCGATTCGGAGCAGCACCTGTGCCGCATGGTGGCGGAGTTCGAGCACAACGAAATAACCGCTGACCGTGCCACCGTTCTCATTACCCAGTGCTGGGAGAACGGTTTGCCGCCCCTCTTAGAAAACAAGGACATGCGCCTCGTCCGCGGCTACGGCGGAGACCCCCGTATGCTGGAGAACGCGGGCGTCAAGAAAGCGGACATCGTAATAGTCCTTTCATGGGATGAAAATGACATCGTCTCTGATGGCCGCACGTTCGATGTCATTCATCGGGCGCGGGAGATCAACCGCACGGCCACCATCATGGCGGAATGCGTCGATGACGCCAATCGTCCGCGCCTTCAGGTCGCAGGCGCCGATTTCGTCATGCGCCCCGTGCGTGCCTATCCAGAGATGCTCGTAGGCGCCATGGTGCACCCCGGTTCGGGTACCATCCTGGAGAACCTGTTCACCGCGAGCGGTGAGCAAATCTGCTGCATTAACGGAGATGTCCAAGGAGAATGGGCAGAAATTGTCTCGTCGTATGTGGCTAAGGACAAAGGCATTCCGATAGGTTATCGAGAGAAGGGGCCGGGACGGATCGTCGCCGCGCCAATCGCGAAAACCCAGGTTGATGCGGAAGCATTGTTCCTGATAATTCGAAGGGACAGCGGAGAACAAGAAAGCGCCTAGTATAACCTGTGCATGGCGAATTCCTAATCAAGCGGCTACGGGTGAGTGAAACAGGCCGTTGCAATGTGGCTGCCACGAAAAATTGTTCCATTCCGCTTGGTGAGGTGGGCTCTTCCCGGCCACTTCATCGGGTGTTTTCAGATTCAATGACTGATGGACCCGGTGGGCGTTGTAGTAATCCTGAAACTCCTCCAGCTTCTCTTCCAGATCGCACCCATTCCAGAAAAGAATCTGGTCCAGGTATTCGCGTCTGATGGTGCCGACGAGCCGCTCCGTGAAGGGATGCGACACCGGCACATAAGGTACAGTTTTAATCGGCTGAGCTTCACGAATCCTCAGATTCGCCCTCCACTGGTGGTAGCGATACAGGGGGTCATGATCTGAGCTGAGGTAGCGGGGTGCGCCCTTTTCGATTGTGGCCTGATTGAACATCCGGCAAAGGGCAGGGCCATCGA
>JAZGDW010000247.1:0-2592 GCA_036478295.1 Candidatus Krumholzibacteriia bacterium | reverse complement strand
CATCTTCTGGGCGAATAGTCGGGTCAACCCGATGGCCTCTCATGGCCGTGCGTGTTGGAAACCGCTGGAATTGCAGCATCTACGAAGACCGAGACCCTCTGGCACGAGCTAAATCGGTCAGTTTGAGTATCTTTCTATCGGTCGTCGTAAGTCAAATCTACTTTCGCCGTTCTCTCAGCTTGGACGACAACCTCGGTGTTTTGTACGCCGAACCGTTCGTGCCACGCCTCTAGGGTGTATGTGCCCGGTGGAACATTGGCAATCTCAAAGTGTCCTCGGGCGTCACTCACGGCGTGGAAGGGGTGCGGGTCCACCCGTATGAAAGCATTCATCCACCCATGGGTGTCACACCGGATCAGTATCAAGCCAGGCATGTTGAGCACTTGCTTAACGCTATGTCCTTCTCGGACCAATGCAACGTTGAATGAGGCGGCGAAATAGGCGTGGGCGGTATGGGATATCTTGTCGCTGTTGTGTATTTCGACCGTGCTTCCCACCGTCAGGACCGCAGCGTGCGGGTCAAAGCGGCAGTTCTTGTTGTCCAAGACCAGATGTTTCGGTTTTGTGTGCTGCCAATTCCTCAGCTCCTTACCTTTTAGACGGACAATCACGTATCGCACGCCTCGGGTGGCGGCATCGATCACGTAATCTTCTTTGGAATGTTCAGGGCCGCAGTATTGTCGATCCGTCCCCACCGGGACCATGGTGGTGTGGGGGATGGTCTGGCCGATGAATCGAACCGCTCCCTCAATCTTCCCGGTGCTTTCCAGCGCCCCGGAGAACCGGACGTTACGCCCCTCTTCGGTTCGGTTCTTGCCAGGCTGTTCGGGCGCGAAGTCTTTCCTTGGCCGGGCCTCCACGCGACTCAAACCAAACACGACCGCACTGGGTAGCATAACTAGCAAGACGCACGAGAATTTGAACACGGCGGGCCTCGTCTGATTAACCTTCTGCTTCGTTGGGTGCCCAGGATAATACTCGGCAAGGGTAGACAGAGTTTACCCGTGTCTCAGGTTGGCATGCAGATGCCGGATCGCGCGGGGAAGCCCATACTTCCCCGTGCCCGTAAGTCATCCACCGGACCTTTCTCGTATCAGCCTCCCGGTGCCCACGTTTGCTAGGGTAGGCTACACGACACGGAATAATACCCCATGTCAGTGATAACCGCCAGACTCCGCCGCCTCATACCGGAAATCCTCGATCGAACGCCGTAACTGCCGGGCAGCATTGTGCACCCAAATTTCAAGCGGGAGGTCGTAAAAGTGCCGGCGCAGCCGCCAGCGCGCCGCGAAGCGCAACATCTTGACCAGTCGCCGCCGAGCGCCGTTGCGACCGACGGCTATCGTCTCCCGCTCGTAGGCCAAGCGAAGATACTCGCGCATGCTTTGCACTCGCCGATGCTCCCGTCGCCGTCCGTCGCGAAAACGGAATGGGCCCCGAAGGCGGTGGTCGAGATCACCTCCTCGGTGGCGAGCCGCCATTATTTTCGTACCACGCGATCTTGTTGTCAAGCCGTGACGCGAAGAGGACGTCGGTGTCCCCGTCGCCGTCCACGTCCGTCGCGACGTTCTGGGGATTGCGGCTGGGTGGTCGGCGATCGTTGCGTTCGTGATGGCCATGCTCGGCGCGCTGCGTTTGCCCATGCCGTCGGTCTTTCCTGAGTCGAACTCGCGCGTGAAGCTCGGAAAACCAAACCGCTTTCAACTCGGATCGGCAACGCCCAGCGACGTTGGGCAAACGGGAACTTCACCAGGATGGCCAACAGCACCCACTTGTGTCCCCAGCGATAGGTGGTAAAGGCGTGCGTGGAGCGGACGGCGTCGCGGTGGCAGGCCTTGCCGTAGACCTTCTTTCCGCAGTGTCCGTCGACGGTGTCGTCCCCGCACACGAACATGGGGCCGTCGGGGACCCAGTGACGCAGGATGTACCCCGCCAGCGCCCGGGCGAGTCTCCAGCTCGACTAGCGTCGTCGGGACAAGACGCGGTGATAGCTCGACGGGTGTCCGGGGGCCATCGCCGACACGGTTCGCAACAGGTTGGTCACCGTGCGCCGTCCCGTGGTCATCATGGCGGCCAACAGAAGCACGACGAAACGTCGATACGTAGGTCGGGTAAAGGCGTCGGCGAATTCGTGGATGAGCGGCTCCGCCGCTTTCGGTATACTGTTCATCAGGGCCTCCTTGTCCAAGTACCAAGGGTTGTTTTTCAACTTCTCTTGATACCGGCAAGGCGGCTCTGTTTTGCTTAATGAAAACGCTCACGAACGACCCCAAAAATGGGCAAAAGTCGAGCTGCGACCAAACGCAGGAAACATTCCCCAGTTGGGTGCGCACTTCGGGGACTATTCCCCGACTGCCCGCATGAAGCGCGGTTGTCTTTGCGCGGGGAATCGTCGACCACGGCACGTGAGGGCTGATAATCACGAGTTTGCTTGCGCTTGTCTTCTTTGGCACCGTCATTGCTTATAGGACTCGCAGGCAGCCGGGACGCAACGAAGCGTTGGCGGGACGCGGCGTCTCGGCTCCCCTACTTGCGTGAAGGAGGTTCGATCGACGGAATCTGGGGGAGTTTGTTTAACGGCGGCCCTGGCGG
>JAZGDW010000246.1:0-3300 GCA_036478295.1 Candidatus Krumholzibacteriia bacterium | reverse complement strand
AGCTCGAGAGCTACATGCTCGACGGCACCTTCACCGCGACCCAGTTCTACGCCGACGTCGAGGGCCACCCCGGTCACGAGCCGGTGCGGCTGGCGCTCGAAGAGCTCGGTTTTTTTTCGCGGCACGTGGGGATTCTCGGGGTCTACCCGGCGCACCCTTTCCGCTACGGCGACTAGGGCGTGGACTCATAAAGGGTGTTGCGGTTGGGATTTGGGCTTGCTTCCCGAAGTCCGCTATTGACCCGAAGCGGACGTTGATGACGCTGAACGCCAATCTGAACAAGCGCCGATTCTGGAAGTTCGAGCGTGTGGAGAACCAGTCCTTTTCCGCACCTCCTACTCGTCATGCTCATAATCTGAAGGTCGCAAGACAGCATGAGCGATCAATTTCTAAAAATAAAAAATATCATTAACCCAAAGGCCACTGAAAAAACGATAGGAACGAAAGACACTACCGTAAAAAAAGGCAAATAACACGCACCCCGATAAATCCTTTCCCTCTTGAACGGAGCAGCAGGTAGAAACTCCTCCATATCTTTTAAGACGGCATATCGACCTGCCAAAACCTTCTTGTAGGAATAATTTATGAGAAACCATATAACAGAAATTGCCAACCCCAATATTGGCCCGAACTGTACAAAAACCGCATTCAAATCCTGTGACGTTCCATCATTCGTGACGAACGCAATTGCTGCAACAAAACCCGCCATAATAGTAATAAAAAACTTATTCATATTATCCATGGTTCTTATCGAAAATTCGAGACTACTAGAAAACATTTTGTACTGCTCCAGCAGATATTTCCTATGATCGTCGACGCCAAAATCTTCTGGGGCCTTATGAACGGTGAGATTGGTATTCTGCTGCATGACGGTGCCCGGAACTAGAGGCGTAGGCTGCCGTTCCCCGTGTGGCAGGACATAAGGGTAACATGCATCCCTGATAACGATCCAGTATCGACTAGGATATTTGGGTTTCTGCTAATGCTGCGCGCCCGTCGATCTGGCAGGGGCAATGGTGTGTGTCGCTTCCGTGGCATCCCAACCTCCTCTCAAACGGCCCAAGACTAACATTCCGCCTGGACCAGGTTTCGGGGGTGAGGTCAGAACAGAGGCAAGTCTTTGTCGCCGCCGGTGGCGTCCAAGCACTCCGCCACGTAGCTCCGAGCGCTCGGCCCGTGCCGGTCGACGATGAAGCGCGCTGTCTCGTAGACCTCTTTCGACGCGATCACGTCCCATACCTCGGCAGCAGCGGCACGCCGTTGAAGTCGTTGCGGTCCTCCATCCATTGCCAGATAGCTCGGCACGTCATTGCGTCGGTGAGTGCGTGGTGCTGGGGTCCCTCCACCTTGTAGCCGATGTACCGGGCGGTCTCCCTGAGGCTCTTGTAAGTGTAACTGCCGTGGTAGGTCGAGTAGGTGCCATAGATCGGCGCGAACCGCTTCATAGCGCAGCTGACGTGCCCGGCGGCGGCGAGCTGTTTGGGGAAGAACCGGCTGTCGTGATCGGCGTTGTAGATCACGACGTGGCAGCCGGTAACGATGGCCTCAATCTGCGGCCACAGCTTGCGAAGGGTCGGCTTGCCGGCGAAGTCGTCTTCGGTCAGGCCCCGGTACTTCGGTCCGTCGCCCAAGGGGCGCTCGGTGTTGACCAGCGTGTTGACGATAACGTTACCGTCGTCGACGACAATGGCGATCTCGTAAAACGTATCCCTGGGCGGGGCGATGCCATCTACCTCGGTGTCGAGGTAGAGGGTCTTGGCCGGTATCTCAGGAACCGGCGTCGTCATTTTTGTCCTCGTCACTGTTGCCATCGGTGCTTGCATTAGTTTGGGCGGGCTTGAGTAGGTTCTTCCGCTTCCAGGTGTCGGGATGACCAAACACCTCGTCCGACTCCTCCTTGCTGTAGAGCTCGTCCCTATCCTCCCGATCGACGTGGACGGTCACGCTTGGAACCTCCTTGCCGAGGATGTGGATGAGCAGGACCAGTTCGATCACGCTATGCTCCTCGTACTCTGGTTTTTCACCTTCTGCGAGGACCTTAATTTCGATTGGGACGCGAGTAATAAATATCCGCGTGTAAGCTCCCGCGTAAACGAAAACTGGTTCACGGGTGGTGAAGCTGCCGCCGTCTGCGAGGTTACCCAGATGCTCGTTGAGGCTTCCGATGTGTTCTATCTCCTGCTCTATCGACTCCACGGGGAATTCGGTTTTCCACTGCGGCGACCGGGGCAGGTCGCCCCCCGAAATTTCACCGCATTCTCGGACGAATTCCGTAATGGAGAACGCCAACGAGCGGCCCGGGTCTAGGTCGTGCTCGAACTTTAACCGGTTCGCCCAGAGGAGAAGATCGAGCAACTTCTTGCCGGAGGTCACGCGGTGGAGGGTGACGGGCCATGCATGGCCGTTCTCCTCAACTTCACGGGTCTCCTTGTCCAGCGCGCGCAACTCGTCAGGATGGACCCCGAACACCGCGGCGAGCGCACTGACGGTACTACGCTGGGCGCCCTCTCCGGACTCGACGCGCTGGATGGTGCGGTCGGAGGTTCTAACCTCGTCGGCGAGCTGCTGCTGGGTCCAGCCCCGCTCGGTACGGAACTGCTCCACCTTTGCGCCATTGGTGCGGACCTTCATGCCGTATTCCTAGACCATACGATCTCAACTGTTAGAGTATCAGGGTTAATCCGCCAGTACCACGACAGAGACTCGTCAATTTCTCAAATTTCAGAATTATGAACCGCCACAAAGCCGCCAAATAGATACCGGCGGCCAGGGTACTTAGCCCTCGTCCGCGATCCCGTGACAGCCTTCCCCTGGTGCCATGGGACCATTTGCTCTGGGGGTGCTCGACCTTATCGAACATTCCCGCGCTGTTGACGTGGCACCCCAGATGCCGAAGGCCCGGTCTTGATGCTGTGGACGGCCCCCACCACCGGCATCGCGATGTGCCAAAGTGCGGTCGTTGTTGAGGGACAGTGAGAGTCCGTTTGTGGCTATAAGCAGACATCTGCGGGGCAAGCGTAAACTCTCTTTATGAGTACACGCCCTGGCGCCCGGCTGTACCGCCGGTGGTTTCAGCCCCCGGCTTCGCCCGAGAGCCAGTCCTCGACCAGGCGGCGTGCGATCGAGTCGCGCCGCGGCAAACGGAAGCCTTCGGCCCGGCGCTAGGGCGCGGGCTCATAAAGGGTGTTGCGGTTGGGATTTGGGCTTGCTTCCCGAAGTCCGCTATTGACCCTGAGCGGACATTGATGACGTTGGTGCTCGGCCGGCCGCGCCGCGCAGCGGTTTCTGCTCACCAACGAC
>JAZGDW010000245.1:0-4453 GCA_036478295.1 Candidatus Krumholzibacteriia bacterium | reverse complement strand
TTCCGGGTCCCGTGGACCTGTGACGGTATCGAGCCGTTGTCCGATCAAGCGCTCCATATCGGCACTGGACTGATGGTAATCGGCCAACGTGTCGATGTACTCTCTCTTGGCCTCGAAGAGGGTGCGTTGGGCATCCAGCAGGTCCAAGAAACCAAACTTCCCCCGTTGGTAGCCTAGGCTGACCATGTCGTAGGCGCTTTGGGCTGCGGGCAGCACATCGTCCCGCAATGCAGTAGCAGCGGTGTACGCTGCCGCGAGCGCCTGATACGTTTCGGCGAGCGCCGTGTGGACCTGCAGTTGGGATGCCCGAGCCTCTGCCCGGGCCTGCGCCAGCAGATATCGCGCCGCAAGTGCTTCGCCCTGGTTGCGATTGAATAGCGGAATGGGTATCCCGATCCCGACTACGAGCGCGCTTTCGCTGATGTCGCTTAGATGCTTGCCCCCTACAACGATCGTGAGGTCAGGGATTTTCTCTGCGTCGGCAAGATCGATGGCCGCCTGGCGCTCTTCGAATTCGGTCTCCCACCGCGCGACGTCTGGGTTTTTCGCCGATACCTCTCCAAGCCGCTCCGCAGCTGGAATCGGAACGATTTCCTCTAGGGTACCTTCCGCTTTATCAAACACCGGCGTGGTGCTGGCCCACAGCGCCACCAGTCGCTTGCGGGCTCCTGCGAGGTCACGCTTGGCCCGTTCGAGCTCAATACGGGTCGTATAGAGGGTGACTCTCGCCTTCGTCTCCTCGACCGGCGAATCCCTGCCTGCCTTGACGCGGGTCGCCACCGTCTCCAGCGCCTGCTCTGCCAGTTCGAGCAGCTCGTTTGAGAGCGCCAAGCGCTCCTGCGCACCAACGACATTCACGAACGCCTTGGCAACGCTGGTGTAGACGTCGAGCCGTTTGGCTTCGTAATCCCATCCGGATAAGTTCTGCTCGAGGGCAGCGAGTCGCGTGCGCTTGCCTCGTTTTCCGCCCAGTTCGATCAACTGGCCAAGGAGCAGTGTCGTCTCTGCTCCGTCGAATCCTCTCAAGGCGCCCGTGCCCGAAAAATCCTCCAGTTCGAATTCAATCTCCGGATTGGGACGAAGGCCGGCCTGGAGGACCAGCGCCTCCTGGGCGCGAACGTCCCAGGAGAACACCGCAAGCTCTGGATTCCTCACAAGCGCCAAGGCCAACGCTTCACGTAACGTGATGGGCCCTGTCGGCTCGTTGAGATCCGGCCTCCCCGGTGCTGCCGGATCCTCGGGCGCCTGGAACGTCGGAATCTCTTTACCTAGGGGACGCGGCTCTGGCCGCGTGGCCTCAATCTTGTGCGAGGCACAACCGGTCAGTCCGATGAAGCCCGCGACGCCCAGGGCTGCCAAGTATCTTAGAAACATAAAAACTCTCCTCACGCTAGGCACATCGACCACGTTTGAGCCAGTTACCACGGGAATCACGGCCCGTGGGAACGCACGCACAACTGCCCCCGCTCCAAAAGGAAGCACGGCTGACAGTAGAGATCTTGGCGGCGGTCTAGATTAGGAGAGTCGTGGTTTTGATGGGAATGAATGCGGCGTCGGTGCTGGTGTATGGACTTGTGGAGTAGTCTCGCGGCTTGTTAGCGAAAGGGTTGAGAGCAAGTATCGTACACGTTGGCATACCGTCAGTTACGACACTAGTCTCTGAAGGCTTGGTAATTGGGCCCGGTAAGATAGCAGTATCGGAACAAGGGCCACAGGAACCCCAGTCGGTCGACCTGTTCGATTCTGCGAACATCACGACGGATACCTCTGCGGCGGATATCCTCAGTTTGTCACAGCAACCGTCCTGTGCCAGTTCGAGTTCGACGTGCCCCGCCTGACCGAAGCACATCACAAGAGCTGGCAAGGCGCCCTGCCCAACGAGCGCGGCCACAACTAGCCAAAGTATCGGGGAAAACCTAGATATCATAGATCACACAATATTAAACGATTTCCGTGGCTACAAGAAGAATCTCCATCAGCAGTAGTAGCTTTGTACGCGTGGAATTGTCGAAGGTTCCCGCTAATCGGAGGCCGTCTCGATGGCTCTATGGCGTCGGTGCGGATAAGGACGCCCTCCTTGTTCCGCGTCCTCCGACCTGTTGTTTTCTAGTCCCCGCGGCAATCCAGAGCAGATCCGGCTGTGACCAAAATGTGACTACATTGCGGCACGAAGCTAGCAAAACACTGCAAAGTCTCGCAAGACCGAGCTCTCCGCAAGTCGCTAACTTGCATTGGATTGTGTGTACTCTCTTACACTTACCGTGAAGCGGCCGAAACGGGGGAATTCTTTTTTAAGTCCGCTGCGTCTACCATTCCGCCACTCCGGCGCCTATTGTCATTGTTATAGTTACCAAGCCTGCTTCGTTTGTCGTCGGGGCAACTGTGCTAATATTGTGCTAATCGTTTTGCACCGGCCCGGCTCCTTGCAGGCTATCATACCCGGCCCGCTACAATCTGGCTAGGCCGATGAATATGAAGAACAGACGCCTCGCCAAAGATCGATCAAGAACCCTTCGCCGAGTACTTTTCCAACAACTCCTCATACCGCGGATGGTCGCGCAGTGGATCGAACAGCGGGTCGTGGCGGAACCAGTTCGCTGTGAACCAACTGTTCACGGAAAGCAGAAACTCGATCTCGTCGATCGCCGCGTCGTGATCGCCCAGGAACACGTGGGCGATTGCCATCTCGTAGCGCCGGTAAGGAGCCTTCATGGCGTCGGCGGCCATCGGCTGGAGCTCGATCGCCCGGCGGCTTGCTTGGACGGCGTCATCGCGGAGCCCGAGACCTGCGTAGACAACGCCGAGCGCTCCGTGGTAGCGCGGGTCGTCAGGGTTGTCCGCGAGTATCTCTTCCAGCACGTCGCGCGCCGCGTCGAAGTGCTGCACCGCCTGCTGCGGCTCGCTGCCAACCAGAGAAAACCATGCATTCCATAGCGCATTGGGGTAGAACAACCACTGATCATCTTGCGCCGCCATCCGAACCCGCGCCAGCTCATCGCGCGCCCCCTCCAGGTCGCGATCCATAAAGCGCATCCAAACTTTGGTGTATCTCAGCTCGTCTCTTTCGTTCACTGCCGCACCGATTCCGCGGTCGAGAACGTCAAGTGCGGCCCGCGCGTCACCGTCACCCAGCCAGTGCGCCCAGGCCAGAATCAAATACGCGATATCGTAATCCGGCGTCATCTCCATGCCTCGCCTGGAGAGCGCCTTCGCTTCTTCGTAACGGCCCATGTGGAGCGCCGTCTCGCCCGTGTGCGTGAGCAGGTTCGACGACCGGGGGTCGAGCGTGATGACCTGCTGGAGGTTTTCCAAGGCGGCCTCCCATTTGCCCTGCCGGCGGTACACGTAACCGACACTGCTACGGGTGCCTGCATGGTTGGGCCGCTTTTCGAGCGACGCGTTCAGCCACTTGAGCGCGTTCTCGAAGTCGGACCGCCCGTGGTAGTAATACCAGCCGAGCGCGGATAGGACGCCGGGATCGTCCGGCGCCAGCGCCATGGCGCGGTCGACGGCCGCTTTGGACATGGCTACACGTTCCTCGGTCCTGTCGAAATGAAACCAGTACATGTTCGCGTGTCCACCCGAAAGCGCCGCGTGGGCCAGCGCGAAGTTGGGATCGAGCTCGATGGCCTTTTCGTACATCCGGATCCCGCTTCGCCATGCCCGCTCCTCTATCCGTTCGCGCATGTAATCCAGCCCCCGGAGGTAGAAGTCGTACGCTTCCATGTTTTCCGTCGGCCGGCTCTCCAGATTCGCCGCCTCGGTCCCGCCCAGCGTCACGTCGAGCGCGCCGACCACCGCTTTCGCAATCTTCGTCTGCATGTCGAAAACTTCGGTCATCGGCTGGTCGTACACATCGGCCCACACCTGCGTGGCATCGTTCACGCGGATGAGCTGCGGGGTCACGCGAACACGGCTCCCCCGGTTGCCGGCCCGCTGCCAGCGGATCGTGCCTTCCAGAACATAGTCCACCCCGAGTTCTTCACCGATCTGCCGAATGCTTTTGTCGGTGTTCTTGTACTGCATCGCACTCGTTCGGGCGATGACCCCCAGCGCCTGAATGCTGGCGAGCCGCACTGTAATCTCCTCGGTTATCCCGTCCGCAAAATACTCATCCTCCGCCGGCCCCAGGTTTTCAAACGGCAAGACCGCGAGCTTGACCATGTCCGGGCTGACGTCCGATTTGAACGGTCTGAAAACCGCGAAAAGAACGACGGCGAGGACAACCACAGACGCCGGGAGCGCGTATTTGATCAGAGTTTTCTTGGGCTTCGGTGTGGGCGCTTTTTTCACGTCGCGCAGATCCACGACCAGCTCATCCGCATGCTGGTAGCGATTGGAAGCTTCTTTTCCCAGGCACTTGTTTACAATCCGCTCCAGTTACATTGGATCCCCGGTGCGTATTGCCGTGATCGGCTCTGGACGCTCATGAACGATCTGGAAGGTCACCGCT